>JANMVC010000711.1:0-8439 GCA_031392315.1 Pyrinomonadaceae bacterium
CATCAGCTACCGGCAGACAATTCATGCTTATCCATCGGGCGGCGGGGCTTACATCGTTGCCAAAGAAAACCTCGGTATTAATGCGGGACTCGTGGCGGGCGCGTCGCTGCTGGTTGACTACGTGCTGACTGTGGCGGTGTCAATTGCGGCGGGCGTGGCGGCCATAACTTCCATGGTGCAGGGAACCCGCTACGCCTGGCTGGATCAGCACAAAGTTATTCTCTGTTTGATCTTCATCGGCTTCATCGCTGTCGCCAATTTGCGTGGCGTGCGCGAATCCGGCGCACTCTTCGCCGCGCCCACCTATGCATTCCTGGTCAGTTTTCTGTTCATGATTGGCTATGGTCTCTACAGTTATTTTACGTTTGGCGGGATGGCGCCCGTGCCGGGACCCGAAGAGATCAAGACGGCGGAAGGATATACGCTGCAACCGTTGACTCTTTTTCTGATCCTCGGGGCCTTCTCAAACGGTTGCGCCGCACTCACTGGCATCGAAGCCATCTCCAATGGCGTCCCGGCTTTCAAGAAACCGGAAGCGAGAAACGCCGCCAGTACGCTCGTAGTTATGGCGGCACTGCTGACGGTGATGTTTCTGGGCACCAGCGTCCTGGCCTATCTCTACGGCGTTCATCCGCACGCCAGTGAAACCGTCATTTCACAGTTTGCCCGCATTATGTTCACCGGCCCGATGGCCTGGTTCTATTACGTAGTTCAGATAGCCACGGCTTTGATCCTGGTGCTGGCCGCGAACACTTCGTTTGCAGACTTCCCGCGCCTGGCGAGTCTGCTGGCGCGCGATCGATTCCTGCCGCGCCAGTTTGCCACGCGCGGCGACAAGCTGGTCTTCTCAAATGGGATTGTCATCCTGGCGATCTTTGCCGGCCTGCTGGTGATTGCCTTCGCGGGCGACACGAGCCGTCTGATCCCGCTTTACGCGGTGGGCGTGTTTCTCTCGTTCACGTTGTCGCAGTCTGGGATGGTGCGACACTGGCTCAAAGAACGGACTCAGGCGCGACGGAAAAAGGCAGAATCGCCGCGGCCGGAGGATGAGATTCACTTCACGGAAAGCACTGTGGATGCCGAGCCCTTGCCTGACGCGGAGCTTGCGGCTTCGGAGGAACGCGGTTCGACTTTCGTTAACGACGAAGTTACCGATAGCCTACACTGGAAGAAGTCGATCGCAATCAACGGCCTGGGCGCCGTCGCTACTTTCGTGGTGCTTTGCGTCTTCGTCGCCACCAAGTTTATTCATGGTGCCTGGATCGTGGTTGTGGTTGTTCCCCTGCTGGTGTTCATGTTTCGCGCCATTCATACGCACTACGTAGGCGTGGCCCGACAGCTCTCCACAGAAGGCCTCGAGGATCTGTTGCCGATCAAGCACACCGTGCTGGTGCCTATTTCAGGAATCCATCGCGGCGTGATCGGTGCGTTGCAGTACGCGAAATCCATCGCGCCCGAGCACGTCAAGGCTGTTTACGTAGACTTCGATGAAGAGGCGACGGCCAAGTTGCGTGGGAAGTGGGAACGCTGGGGAGCGGGAGTGCAACTGGTTATTCTGCCATCGCCCTACCGCGAGTTGACGCGTCCGCTGCTGCGTTACATCGCCAGGCTGGAACTGAAAAATGGCAACGACATTGTGACAGTGGTGCTGCCTGAGTTTGTGCCGGCGCGATGGTGGCAACATCTGCTCCACAATCAGAGTTCGTTAATGCTTAAAGGAGCGCTGCTTTTCCGGAAAGGCGTGATCGTAACCAGCGTGCCGTATCATTTGGAGAAATAACCAGGAGATTTAGCTAGTTCGGCAATCGAGGCAACATCTGCAAGACTCCTCCTTGTCCGACAAGCTTCTCGATTTCATCGAGTTCGGTCGGCAAGAAGTGGGTGAAATTCTCCACTCCCGTCTCTGTGATCACCACAACATCTTCATAGCGAATGTAGAGCGTTTCTTCCGGGACCCACAGTTGCGGATCGATTGAGAACACGTGCCCCGGTTTAAGCACACCATTCTTGTATCCGCCGTCATCATGCACGGCCATCCCCACGGGATGTGAAAATACTCCGCCGCCTGTTTCGACCATTTTTCGCGCCGCCTGTTCGTAAATCGGTTTAGAGAATTTCGTCTTCTTGAACACTGCCTCCATCGCCACGGCTGCTTCGTTTTGGATGTCCTTTGCCGTCACGCCTGGGCGAATCCGCTTCAGCACGGCATTGCGATACTCCAACACCACCTGCAGCAGCTCTCTTTGCGTAGGGCTGAACTTCCCGCTCACAGGCCACATTCTTGCGACATCAGAAGTGTAGTAACCATATTCGGGAGCGAAATCCATAAGGACGAGATCTCCGGCCTTCAACTGGTCCAGGTTACGGTAGTAGTGGCCATTCCAGATGTTTGGCGTCCCCGAGGCAGTGATGGAACGGTAGCCTTCCAGGCGCGCGCCATGGGCCAGAAAGACGAAACGCGCGATGGCGTCGAGTTGATATTCGTATCTGCCTGGCTTCGTGTTCTTGATGGCTTCCAATAGGCCGAGGCCCGCGAGTTGCGAAGCGCGGCGGATCAACGCAACCTCGCGCTGACTCTTTAGGCTTCGGAGTTCGTCCAGAATCGGCGTCAAATCTCGCACTTCCGTGCGCGGGAATCGCGTCCGTAGTAACTGAACGAAGTTGGCTTCTCGGGAGATGCGTCCATCCCAGTAATCCAGCGCTATGCCGGCATCGTAACTCTGCGCTTCGTTTCGTTGTTCGGCAGAGCCCTCTGAAGGCGTGAACAATGTGTAGATGGCGGGCGGCGGCGTACCTTCCAAGAGACCGCGCGCCCACGCTTCCGTCATTAGCTGAGTGCTTCCAACGACGTCCGCGCCCGTTAGTTTCCTAACCAGTTCGGCATCATCTGCCGAGAGAATCTTGCCCTCGCTCCGTTCGAGTCGCTCGTCCCTGGGCGGCAGATAAAGCATAACTTTGCGGCTTCTTCCGTCGAGCACGACATACGAATGAGGAGTTTCGATTCCGCAGAGGTAGTAAAACTCGTTCGTTTGCCGCGGCATCGCGTACCCACGTGCTTTAGGGCCGCCCTGTACGATTGCGATGTTGTTTCCTATGCGGTCAAACATCTGCTGCCATCTGACCTTGAATTCTTCCGGAGGGAAGTGGGGTTGGTAATAGGGCGTAGCCTGCCCAAACGCTGGCTGGCAAATGAACAGTGTGGAAACTAGAAGTGCAAACTTTAGAGTCTTGTTCATGGCCCATCTCCTTGAGTTAACTTGTGTGGCTGTTGCTAGCAATCTATTCCTGGTTAGTCAGACTCCCGGCAAACCTCTACTGGACTCAGAACGGACCGCTTAGCGCAACGCCGCGGTTTCGTCTTTGTCATCGTAAGCGTTATGCAAATGCACCGGTTGAGTCTTCACTTTTCGCAGGCGCAGATTCAAAATTTCGACGAGAACTGAAAACGCCATTGCGAAATAGATGTAACCTTTGGGGATGTGCTGGTCTAAACCTTCGGCAATCAGGGTTACGCCGATAAGAATCAAAAACGATAGGGCCAGCATCTTGATAGTTGGATGTTTCTGGACGAACGTGCCAATGCTCCCGGCAAAGGCCATCATGAAAGCAATGGAAATGACCACCGCCGCAATCATGATCCACAGATTATCGACCATCCCAACCGCCGTAATCACCGAATCGAGTGAAAAAACGATGTCGAGAAGTGCAATTTGGATTAGGACGCCGGCCAATGATGGATAGACCTTCGCTGAACGATGGCCTTCTTCGCCTTCAAGCGAGCCGTGGATTTCGTGTGTGCTTTTCGCGAGTAGAAACAATCCGCCGATGAGCAAGACGAGGTCGCGTCCGGAAATTTCCTGCCCCAGAACATTAAAAAGTGGAGCGGTTAAGCCGATGACCCAGGAAAGAGAGAATAGCAAGATCACGCGCATCCCGAGTGCCAATGCCAACCCGACATAACGCGCTTTGACTTGTTGTTCCGGCGGCAACTTTCCCGCCAGAATCGAGATGAAGACAATGTTGTCAATTCCGAGAACCAGTTCCAAAAGCGATAGAGTTAAAAACGCAATCCAGATTTGCGGGTCAGCCAGCCATTCCATGTTTTATCGAATCTCCCCCGTACTCAATGATTTTAGAATTCCAGTTGTTTCCAAAGTTAATGAATGCTTTTATGCCAAACCTTTCCAATAGGCAAACGATGGAGTGACAACTAGAGAAGGATCACTTCTTATTAGCAATTGAGACTGTGGTCGTGCGCGTGCCGCATCATTTGGAGAAATGACAGTTGCACTGCTGATGCGCGGGCTGCTGTTTAGGGGCAGCGGCTAACTAAGCGCTGGCGGAGTTAGTGGGTTGCGTCTTGCCGGCGAGGAAACAGGTGCGGCAGTAAACTGGGCGGCCCTGCGACGGATAAAAAGGCACGGTCGTCTGTTGTCCACACTGCGCGCATTGGACTGAGACTTCGATGCGCTGCCTGACTCCGGATGACTGCGCCGCGGTGATCGCCGCCAGCCGTTCATTCTTAGCCTGCTTGCAGGGCTTGCATCGCTTCGGCTCGTTCTTCAGTCCCTTGTCGTGAAAAAACGTTTGCTCGCCCGAAGTCCAGATGAAATTCTCATTGCAGTCGACGCACAGAATCGTGCGATCAGGATGCTCGACTTCGGCGAGTGCCGCCGACTCCAAGATTTCTTCCCTTTCTGACATGATGGCTTCTCCCTGGATCGGTCCACTTGTTTGATCCGACGATTGGCGGGGCCACTGATGAGCGGTTCAGCCTGTTCAAAGGAGCGGTTGTCCTGGCGAGCAATCGGGGTGAGCCTCGGCTACCCTCGCTCAGGTTTGCGGGTTGAAAGTATAGCTATGGCGAAATTGTGTCAAGGTAAAAACCGTCATATTCTTGGATTACAGTCCGACGGCGTGAAGCGACGATACGAGGCAGGAAACAGCATATGCGAGCATTGGTAATCGGTTCCGGAGGACGGGAGCATGCGATCGTTTGGGCGCTCAAACGCACATCCCGTGAGCCACTGGAAATCTACTGCACTCCGGGCAATGGCGGAATCTCGCAGATTGCCGAATGTGTTCCAATTTCGGCCTCGGACCACGCCGCGTTAGCTGAATTCGCGCGAGTGCAGAAGATCGACCTGACGATTGTTGGCCCCGAAGGGCCGCTGGCGGAAGGGTTGGTCGATGACTTTGAGCGCCGAGGGCTAAAGATTTTTGGCCCGAGCCGGGCGGCGGCGCGACTCGAATCAAGCAAAGCCTTCGCGAAAGATTTTATGCGGCGACACCAGGTTCCGACGGCAGATTACGCCGTGGCGGATTCCCCCGCGGAGGCGCTGGCGACGTTGCGCAGCGGCAGGTTTGGGTCGCCGGAGTCGGCAGTAGTCGTCAAGGCGGATGGGCTGGCCGCAGGCAAGGGAGTGGTTGTCGCTCGTTCGCGTGCGGAAGCTGAACAGGCGATAGCGGACATCAGCAGCGGCGCTTTAGTTTCCGCAGACGCCGCGAAACAGATCTTGATCGAAGAAGCTTTGGCAGGCCGCGAAGTGTCAGTGCTGTTATTTTCCGACGGCCAGGATTACGCGCTGATGCCGCCGGCTCGTGACCACAAACGCATCGGCGAAAATGATACTGGGCCAAACACCGGGGGCATGGGCGCGATCACTGACGGTTCAGTCCTTGATCCTGAAACTCTGAATCGGATTGTGACCGAGGTTATCGAACCCACTCTGGCAGGAGCGCGCGCAGAGGGCTTTCCTTTTCGCGGCGTACTGTTTGTTGGGCTCATGCTAACGGCAGACGGCCCCAAGGTGCTTGAGTACAACGTGCGCTTTGGCGACCCGGAAACCCAGGCGATTCTGGTGAGACTCGAATCCGATCTGTTTGAGATTTTTCATTCGGTCGCAGCGGGCACGCTGGGGAGAGTTACAGTTCAATGGAGCGCGCAGTCGTCCGCGTGCGTGGTGTTGGCCAGCGACGGTTATCCGGGCGCTTACAAAAGCGGCCTGCCGATTGATGGACTGGAGCGCATCGCGGCAAGTGACGCCGAGCCACGGCTACAAATTTTCCACGCCGGCACGTCAAAGTCTGAGGCCGGTAACTTCCTGACCGCCGGAGGGCGAGTGCTGGGTGTTACTGCTACGGGGGAAACTCTGCAAAACGCACTCGACCGATGCTATGCCGCCGTGGAAGTGATCGGTTGGGACGGCATGCAGTATCGGCGCGACATCGGCCAGTTCTTAGGAGATATGAAGTCAGTACCACCATGCGGTAGCGGGTGGGTGGCCTAGTGTTGTTCATGACAGTAATTTGTCGCGCATCTTGACCCACCCGCTGGCGCGTGGTGGTACTGACCTCATCCCGCCGCCTTCTGGAAGCGCAAGCTCGCTGCTGTTATACTTCCCAACACCTTGGCACTCGTATTTTGAACCCTCGGAAGTAATTCAACGTACAAACACATGCGCCAGAGCAGAATTAAAAACGCGCAGCATTTGGGAACGCGCCGGCCTGCCTGGATAAGATCGCTAAGGTCTAACATCCGATCGCTGGAGGATTGAACCTAAAATGGGACTAATGAGCAGAATCAGCCGTTCGTTGCGCGCGCTCTTTGGCGGCATTGTCGAGTCAACTGAAAACCCCGAACTCATCCTGCAGCAAACCATCCGCGACATGCGCGACCGCGTGCCGGAGTTGAATAATTCGGTAGCGCAGGTAATGGCGACCGAGAAGTTGCTGGCGAAGAGCAAGGAGCGTCTGGAAGGCCAGGTCGTCGAGCTTGATTCCAAGATCCGCGCGTCCGTGAAGTTAAGCCGCGACGACATTGCCACCGCCTACATTGGCCAACTCCAGCAGGCCCAGATGGACCTGCAAAAAACTTCCCAACAACTTGAGCACGCCACGTTGGCGTCAAAACAGGCGCTCAAGGCACGCGACAATTACGTCTTGCAGATGCAGCGGCGCACCGCCGAGGCGATGCAGTTGATCAATCAGTCGAAGCAGGCGAGGTTGCAGGAGCAGTTGGCGCAGACGATGGAGTCGTTTCAGATTGGCGACGATGCGTCGACCTTCGATGAAATGCGCGACAAGATTGATCGTCGCGCCGCCGCGGCTGAAGCAAAGTTGCAGCTCGGCTCCGCATCAGTTGATAACCAGATGCAGGACATCGAACGTGAAGCGATGGACATGCAACTTCAGGACAAGCTGTTGGCGTATAAGCAGGACATGGGTCTTTTACCCGCTTCCACAGGCAGTGCGCCCCAGGCGCTGCCCGCGCGCGGTGAGTCCACCGTCAACGAAGAGAACGGCGAAGTTATCAATCACGTAAATCGTTCCAATTGATCCGGCATGATGCCAAAAGGAAATTGCTGATAGTTCAAGGCCATGCCCGTATCCCCTAAGTTTGATTTCAAGTATCTGAAAGAGGCGTTCAACGAACCCCTGAATTTCATCGGCATGCTGACCTTTGGCGTTGTGGGAGCCTACACGCTCGCTTCTGCGGCGGAAGTGATTCCACTCGCCGCCGGGCTCGCCGCCGAAACTGTCTACCTAGCTACCGTGCCAGCCAGTTCAATCTATCGCCGACTCGTCGACCGACGCGAAAAGCAGCGTCTGCTCAAGCAGCGTGACCAGCAACGTGAGGCTGCAATTAAGTCGTTTGACCCGCGTGAACGCGAGGCGGTCGAGTATCTGCGCTGGATGAAGAACCAGATTTACTCAAACTACAAGAAGTTTACCAACGCCAAGCAGATTCCTTCGAATATTCAGAGCCTCGACCAGCGCTGGGAAGATTTCGTTGACCTGCTGGACGTGTACCGGCGCCGCAAGCATCACCTTCGTTCGATAAATCGCCAGGCCGTGCAGAATCAACTGGTGCAGGCTGAACGTTCCGTCGAGCATTCCCGGGACGATCGCGAGCGGCGCATACAGCAGTCGAATGTCGAGATACTTCGGAGACGGGTCGCGGCTTTTCAGGATATCGAGCGATCGGTAAAACTGGTCGAAGGACAACTGCAATCGATTGAAAACTTCTTCGGCCTGGTTAACGATCAAGTGGTAACGCTGCCGACTCCCGAGCGAGTTTCCGCGCTTGATTTTGAGCAATTGAGCGACTCCATCGCGATGACCAAACAGATGCTGGAAGAGACTTCAGACACCTTCGCCGCCCTCGATAGCCATAACCGCGACGTTGGCAAGTTTGAACTTTTGCTCTCGAATAGCTCCAAATAAGTCTCGGTAAGTAGGACAGGCCTTCCTGCCTGTCCTAAATCCAAAACGCAAAGAGCGCAAAGGGAAAGACGCAAAAGTTCCGCAAAGTAGTCTTCCTTTGCGCACTTTGCGGTTTTGCTTTTATGAGCGGGAACCGCGTGGCAGCGGGTAGTATGGTCGCGAAATCTTTTTCCGGAATATTCCGTTTTTCTGTTGAGATCAACAACCACCGGT
>JANMVC010000013.1:0-7874 GCA_031392315.1 Pyrinomonadaceae bacterium
TAGAGCCTCTTGCAAAACTCGTCGCGAGAATTATTAGCAAGAATAGCTAACGAGGACGTGGGACTCTGACTTTTTACGCTGAAAGCGTTGGCCAATTCCAGCCCAGGGTTTGCTTTGAAACCCTGGGTAACAGAGTAGGAAGAGATTCTTCGCAACTCTGAAGGAGTTGTGATGGTGTTGTTGTTCGCGAGGCGCGACGCAACTCTTTCAGAGTTGCGTCTTCGAAATTGAAATGCGTTTCCCAGGGTTGCCAAAGCGCAACCCTGGGCTGGAATTGGCCAACGCTTTCAGCGTAATTCCAAACATTCCATGATTCTCGCTATTGTTTTTCTAGCTATTTGTTTTTCTAGTCTCTGGCTCGGCGAGTTTTGCAAGAGGCTCTTTAGCTTGCTCTTGAACCAAAATCAGCACCCTGAAGGCTGTGCTGCGGGCCGCATCCCGAAACGCATGGCGCAAACTTAATTTGCGCCATACTCACGTAAGCAGGACAATCTTTCCGTAACTCTGACGGCTCGCGATCAGCTCGTGGGCCTTTTGAATCTCCGCCAGCGGAAATGTGTGGCCTATCTGGATCTTCAGTTTGCCGCTGCCGAGCCATGTCAGCAACGTCGTCAGCGATGAGGCCATCAAATCGGGTCGACCGAAGATGCCGTTCAAATGAAATCCCAGCACAGACTGCGAACGGAAAAACAGCTTGAGCGTATCGATTGGTTGCGCTTCTTTGCTGGCTGCGCCGAAAACTACCAGCCGACCGAGCGCCGGCATGATTGCCAGGCTGCGTTGGAAAACGTCGCCACCAATTGATTCAAGACAAATGTCGGGACCACGCCCGTTTGTTAGTTCGCGAGCAGCCTCTTCGAATTCTTCGTAACCCACCGCGACATCGGCGCCCAGGTCAATAGTCTTCTGGCGCTTCTCCTCGTTTGAGGCCGTCGCTACGACTTTCAAGCCCAGCTGCTTTGCGATTTGGATAGCGGCGGTGCCCACGCCACCCGCAGCGGCATGAATCAAGACCGTCTCCCCTGCGCTTGCGTGCGCCAGCGTCACCAACGTGTGATAAGCCGTCAGGTACTGAACCGGAAAAGCCGCGCCTTCGGAAAAAGACATGCTCTCCGGCAAAACGAAACAGGTGCCAGCGTTGGCGGTCATTAGTTCGGCATGAGCTCCGCGGCCGAGCGCTACTACGCGCGCGCCGATGGGCAGTGCGCCTTTTGTCTCGGGACCATGTGATTCGACAATGCCAGCCGCTTCCATACCCGCGATGTAAGGAGGCTTTGGCCCGCCAGGGTACAGCCCCAGGCGCTGCATTACGTCGGCGTAGTTCAAGCCTCCAGCCTTGACGCGAACGATGATCTCGCCAGGACCAGCGACCGGTTCCGGCAGTTCGACAATCTCAAGTTGATCTTCGCCGCCAAACGCGTTTACTCGAGCTGCTTTCATATTCACCTCGTGGCAGTATTGATGTTTGGTAGTTAGAAGTTTCGAACGCACGACGGGCGTTTTCGCTAGGCTGTGCCCCAGCGGCCAAACTGGCGCAGCTTGGCATAACGGCGCGCGAGCCGTTCTTCCTGACTGCAGCTCACGGCTTCGGCGAGCCGTTCCGTTAAAGCGGCGTCGAGGAATCGCGCTGCTTGATCGTAATCGGTGTGGGCGCCGCCCTCAGGTTCCTTAATGATTTGATCGATGAGCTTCTCGGCATAGAGGTCTTGCGCCGTCAGTCGCAATCCGGTGGCGGCGCGATCCGCCTGCTTGGCGTCTTTCCAGAGAATTGCGGCACAACCTTCTGGAGAGATAACGGAATAAATCGTGTTCTCCAGCATCAACACCTGATCGCCGACTCCAATTGCCAAAGCTCCGCCGGACCCGCCCTCGCCGATAACGGTGGCGATCACCGGAACTTTCAGCCGCGTCATCTCGCGCAAGTTGTAAGCAATGGCTTCCGCTTGTCCGCGTTCTTCGGCGTCGATGCCAGGGTAGGCGCCCGGCGTGTCAATCAACGAAACAATCGGCCGGCCAAACTTTTCCGCGAGCTTCATGACGCGCAACGCTTTCCGGTAACCTTCCGGCTTGGGCATGCCAAAATTCCGGTACTTTCGTTGCTTAGTATCGCGGCCTTTTTGGTGACCGATCACGACAATGGGAAGACCATGAAAACGCGCCGAACCACAAACGATGGCCGGGTCGTCGGCAAATCTGCGATCGCCGTGCAGTTCAACAAATTCACCAAAGAGGCGTTCGATGTAGTCGAGCGTGTACGGTCGATCGGGATGACGGGCGAGTTGGACGCGCTCAATTGCGGTCTTCGAACCGTGTCCGGTGGATTCCGGCGTGGCCGCGTTCGGCGCCGGCGCTGATTCTCTTGCTTGCTTAGCTTTCTTCGACACTCTTGCTGTTTCCCGCGATCCTATGCCTTCAGCGTTATCAGACTCTTAGCTGCGTATCGACTACTCAAACGCCACGGGCTGCCGAGGCGAGTCCCATTTTCTCAATCCGCAACACGCAACCCAACTCTCGCAAACTCGACGCAAACTTTTCGCTGCGCTCCACTCGCAGAGACGAATTAACTCTTACCCTCACCAGCAGGTCGGTATCCACCTGGGTTTCTAAAGCTACGTCGCAGCTCCCGGGATTGGTATTGATCAAGTGCAGAATGCTATCAAACAGTCCAGCCGGATCATCCGACTTGGGCACTTCCAGCACCAGCATCTCTTTGGATTTTTCCATTTCATCAAGACTCTGCACCTGATCGACAATAACAGATGGGGGATTGTCTTCGCTAAGTTCCAGCTTACCTGAAATCAAGACGGGCAGCTCATTCGCGACCAGAACCGAATACTTTCGATAGGTTTCCGGCCAGAGTACACACTTGGTTCCGCCGGCCTCATCCTCCAGGCGCAGCAGAGCAAACCTGTCGCCCTTCTTCGTGGTTCGCGATTGCAGATCGCCAATGATGCCGCCGATGCTGATGCGGCCGCCGCTCGTAAGATTCGGAAGTTCGACCGATTTTACGGCCTTCAAAGTTTGGAGCAGATCGACGTAGCCACGCAGCGGATGATCGGTAACGTAAAAACCCAATGCAGCCTTCTCGGCAAGAAGTAGCTGAGAACGGGTCCAGGGCACGCCGGTCCCTACCGGCTGGTCGTTGAATTCGTCAGCGCTCGAACCAAACAATCCATTCTGACCTTGGAGCCGCTCGCGCCGGGCGCGTTGGGCCATTGAGAGGGCGGCATCAATCGAACTCGCGAGCGCCCCTCGCCATTCGTGCAGCTCTCGTGGATCAGACTTGAGCGAATCGAAAGCTCCTGCGCCAACCAAGCCTTCGAGCGTGCGCTTGTTCAGGGTGCCATGCCCGAGTCGCTCCGCAAAGTCGAAGAAGGATTTGAAGGGTCCGGTCTTCCGTGCCTCGATGACCGAGTTTACCGCGGAGTTTCCCAAACCCTTGATGGCCGCGAGGCCATAGCGGATGGCGCCGCTCAAGGGAGTGAAGCCCAAAAAGCTTTCGTTGACGTCGGGCGGCAGAAGCTTGATGCCCTGGGTGCGGAGCTCCTTCGAGTACTTAAACACTTTGGCGGCGTCCTGGGCTTCACTGGTCAGAACCGCGGCGTAGAAGTGTTCGGGATAATGTGCCTTCAGGTAGGCCGTCTGAAACGCGACATAGGCATAGGCAACGGCATGGCTGCGAGGGAAACCATAATCCGAAAACTTATCCATCAGCGAGAAGATCTTCTCCGCCTTTTCCTTCTTGATTCCTCGTTCAACCGCGCCGTTGACAAACTTCTCCTGGTGCAGAGCCATCTCGTCGCGCTTCTTCTTGCCCATCGCTCGGCGCATCAGGTCGGCTTCGCTCAACGTGTAGCCCGCCAGCTTCTGAGCGAGCTGCATGATCTGTTCCTGATAAACCAGAACCCCAAAAGTGTTGCTCAGGATCTCCTTCATCTCCGGAACCAGATAGCGAACCGTCTTCAGTCCCCGATGCCGCTGGATAAACTCTTCCACCATCCCGCCGTCAAGCGGGCCCGGCCGGTAGAGCGCATTTAAGGCTGACAGATCCTCCACACCTTTGGGCTAAAGCTTCCGGCAAATCTCCTGCATGCCCGACGACTCAAACTGAAACACCGCATCCGTGCGCCCTTCCGCGAAAACTGCCATTGTTTTCTCGTCGTTAAGCGCTATATCCGCCCAGTTAATCTCTGCGCCAAGCATTTGCTTAATCGTCTTTAAGCAATCATTTATGATGGTTAAGGTACTAAGCGCTAAAAAATCCATCTTAAGCATGCCCGTTTTTTCCAGGTCGGACATGGGATATTGGGTGGTGACTTCCTCCTTCCCTGAGACTGCGATTGGGATTAATTCCTGCAGTGGAGTCGGCGAAATGACGACTCCGGCGGCGTGCACGGACGAATGGCGGGCGCAGCCTTCCAGGCGTTGGGCGATCTCCATCAGGTCCTGCACGGTCGGATTGGTTTCAATCTCCTTCCGCAGCTCCGGGACCTGTTCGAGCGCCTGAGTGAGGCTGACGTTTCGACCCCGGACCGGCGGCGGGATCATCTTCGCGATTCGATCCACCTCGGCATAAGGCATTTCCAGAGCCCGCCCGACATCCTTGATGGCTGCACGCGAGGCCAGCGTTCCAAAGGTAATGATCTGGCAGACAGAGTCGCGGCCGTAAAGCTCGGCCACATGATTGATGACGTCGCCGCGTCCACGGACGCAGAAATCGATATCGATATCGGGCATGGACACGCGGCCGGGGTTAAGGAAACGCTCGAAGATAAGGTCATACTCTAAAGGATCTACATCAGTTATTTGCAGACAATAGGCCACCAGTGATCCGGCTGAGGAGCCTCTGCCCGGCCCGACTGGAATCGAGTGCTCCTTGGCGTAGCGGACAAAGTCCCAGACGATTAAGAAGTATCCGGCGAAGCCCATCTGCTTAATCATCGCGATCTCATTTACCAGACGAGTCTGATAATCCGACATCTCGTGCTTGAGTTCACCGCGAGACTGCTGCCGCTCCCAGACGGTTTGTCGGCGGCGCTCGAAGCCCTGCCTAACCACCTTTTCGAAGTATTCGTCGGCCGACGAGTTCTCCCCCTCGGGTATTGGATAGTTAGGAAGGTGATTTACGTCTTTCGGAAGTGCCAAATCACAGCGCTCGGCAATCTCCACTGTTCGCGTTAGTACTTCCGGCAGTTCATCACCAAAGATGCGCCACATCTCGGCCGGTGAGCGAACATAGAAATTCGGGCTGGCATAACGGAGGCGATTGGTGTCGTTGATGGTTTTGCCCGAGCCGATGCAGAGGAGTACGTCGTGAGCGCGCGAATCTTCCGGCATGAGGTAATGCGCGTCGTTGGTTGCGACCAGCGGCACACCAGTTTTCCTGGAAAGCTCGATCAGCGGCTTCCGAATTCGTTGTTGCGCCTCCAGTCCGTGGTCCTGAATTTCGAGGAAGTAGTTTCCCTTCCCCATGAT
This sequence comes from Pyrinomonadaceae bacterium, assembly GCA_031392315.1. Taxonomy (GTDB): domain Bacteria; phylum Acidobacteriota; class Blastocatellia; order Pyrinomonadales; family Pyrinomonadaceae; genus PSRF01. Next base: position 5,476 of record JANMVC010000013.1, read on the forward strand.
CTCTTCAAACTCGATAGCTGCCTTCGCCGCGCCGTCGAAATCATCACGCGCCAGGGCAGCCGAAGGTACGCCCGATAAGCACGACGAAAGCGCTATTAGTCCTTTTGAGTGTTCCGCGAGCAGCTCTTTGTCGATTCGAGGTTTGTAGTAGAAGCCTTCCAGGTAGGCCTTTGACGTGAGGCGCGCGAGATTGTGATAGCCCTCCAGATCTTTCGCCAGAAGAATCAGGTGAAAATTTGCCTTTTCTCCCGGCGCCGCGGCGGCCCGATCGCGTCTGCTACCTTTGGTGATGTAGGTCTCACAACCGATGATCGGCTTGATCCCTTGATTCTTCATCGTGTTGTAAAACGTGATCGCGCCAAACATGTTGCCGTGATCAGTCATCGCACACGCGGTCATGCCAAGTTCTTCAATGCGTTTGGCGAGCGGCTTTATTTGGATAGCGCCGTCGAGCAGGCTGTAGTCGGTATGGAGATGAAGATGAACGAAGTCTTGATCCGGCATAATAAATAGCGAAGCGGCACTGTGCGCTGTTTGGTGACAGCGAACCGTAAATTAAACGAGTGTGATTGAATTGACGAGTGCCACTATAACACGAGCTTTCGGATCACTGCGCAGCGGCTTGGGAGATCGCGCCGCGTGTGTCAACGCGCGACGTACTCGAAAAAAGTGCTCCAATTGCTGGAGAGGGCGCTAACCTGGAATTCCTTGAAAAAGAAAAAGCGGGGAAAGAAAAAACTTGACTGGGCTCGAATCCGGGAATAGCATTCGCGCGAACTCAAGCTCGAAATCGCGAGCGTCGCGAGTGCTACCGCTGCTCACGCAGGGATCCAACCCCGGAATCCTGCGAAACAGATATCCACTGAACCCGCAAGCGAGGGCTCAAACACTCGCGCGGAGTTCTGGAGCTTCACAATGCGAGGTTCCTCAATGTGCTCAGTACCCCGGTTGCCCTCTTTGCAGCGAAAATTCTTCGCGTCGATTATCTGCTATTCATTGCTTCAACTCTCCTTCGCGCCGGTGGCAATTGCCGGCGGCGCCAAGCGACCGATGCCACTGAAGAACGCGGGCCAGCAAGGGGTACGGCCGCAGAGTGGAGCGCCGGAAGGGGTCTTTCCAAACCTCGACCAAGTTAAGCGCCAACAGCATTCGCGCCCGCGCGCACCGCAGCCGGTGGGCTCAACAGCGCGCTCGCGGCGCAAGCCGCTCGTGCCGAGAAACGGAAGGCGCGTGGGCGATCCATTGCCGATGCTGTCGCCATCGCCATCGCCTCGCACCTCGCCGCTTCCGTCACCACTTCCCACGCCACCGCGGCTAGGCGCGGCGAGTGCTGGGAGCGCCGGCATCGCGGGGTCCCCGCTCGGGCAGCCCGAGTGGGGTGCCGTCCTGCCTGCAATGAGCGCGCAGCGCGAACCGGGCAGTCGGCTCGTGTTCGAGGGCGTTATGCTGCGGCATTTGCTCGCCTGGAACGCAACGCCCTCCCTGACGGTCGGGCTTCTGCCCTTCTCTCGGGCGGATGTTTCCGCCAATCCCGGCTTCGATTTCTTCGCGATGCCAGCACCGCAAGCGGGAAGCTCAAAAATTGTCTTCACCAGTAATCGCGACGGCAATGCCGAAATCTATTCCATGAATGCCGATGGCAGCAGTTTGGCTCGTCTGACAAACAACTCCTTCAACGATGATCACCCGCGCTGGTCGCCTGACGGCACCAAGGTCCTTTTTCAAAGCGATCGCGACAATCCCGAGACTGGCAACGCGGACGTTTATGTCATGAATGCCAACGGAACGAACCAGACTCGACTCACCTCCGACGCTGCCGACGATAGTGCGGCGGTGTCGTCCCCCGATGGCGCCAAGATAGTTTTCCAGAGTTTACGCAACGGCCAGTACTGTCAGGTCTACGTGATGAATGCTGACGGCACGAATCAGGTGAACACTAGCAGCAGCTTTGCCGCGGACTATCAACCGTCGTGGTCGCCTAATGGCGCAAAGATCGCCTTCGCCAGCGAACGCGACAGTCCGATCCCGACGACATCGGGATCGTCCATCTATGCCATGAACGCCGATGGCACGAATCAGACGAGGCTTACCGTTAGCAGCAATCCATTCCGCGACGAACAGCCCGCATGGTCGCGTGATGCAACCAGGATAGCGTTCGTCTCGACGCGCGATAGCGTGATTGAGACGTGGCAGGAAACGGATGACGAGGGAGGCATACTGAACCGGAGCCGTGTTCGTACCAATAAAGAAGTCTACAAGATGAATGCCGACGGTAGTAATCAGATACGGTTGACCAACACACTCGAAAACGACGATTCACCACATGGTCCCCCGATGGCTCGCAGATCATCTTTCGCAGTGAACGCGAGCGCGACGCCTACGACCCTGCTCAACAACTC
>JANMVC010000023.1:0-5190 GCA_031392315.1 Pyrinomonadaceae bacterium
CCCCCTTCAGACAGGTCGCTAATTCTTGTCTCCTGCTGCGCAGCAGATCCAAACAAGCACGCGGTCACATTGATGTCGAATCTAGCTTGAGTTCGGTTCTCTCTCATGGATTTGCTGCTTCGTCGTATGCCTGCGTCGGAGACTCAGACGCCATCAGGTTGCCGGCTTCCGGCATAGGCAGCTCAGCGCTGTCGAAATTCAACATGTAATAGTCCAGGTTCTCGAAGGAATCGTCGGTCGCGCTAAGTTCCTGAGGCGATAAATTTGACAAAACCTCAAGCAGCATCGGGTCAAACTGTTTCCCCGAACGCTGTATCAGAAACCTCATTACCTCATCATGAGTCATAGGCGCGTTGGCTCTTGGCAGCACCATCTGATCATATTCGTCAGCCAGACGTAGAATGCGACCGGCGATCGGGATTTGTTCACTCATCAGTCCCCTGGGAGAACCCGAGCCGTCGAAGTTCTCGGAATTGCAACTGATGATTTCAGCCACGCTTGCCAGCTCGGGAATGGCGTTAAGCAGTTTCACTTCCGCCTCACACTGTGCGTGCGCTCTTTGTTCCAGCGGCGACTCACGCATGAGCGCGGTCCCCTTGCGGAAAGTGTCGATAGCATTGATGTCGTGTAATAAAGCGGCTATCGACAGTTCCTGCGCCTGCTCATCGCTGACGCCAATTTTGGCGGCCATAGTCATCGCGTAGGTGCGGACTCTCAGCGCGTGGTCATATGCGTGGCCGTCCCTGATTCGGAGCATCTCGCTTAACGCGCTCACGACGCTCAGTTTGATATCTTCCAGTCGTTGCACGAGCCGGCGGTTCCCATCAGCCAATGCCTGGCGATTCTTGTTGTTTTGATAGTGTTCACAAGCACGATTGACTCTTAACTTTAGATCCTCGTTGTTCCAGGGCTTGGTGATGTACATATAAACCAGGCCGGAATTTATCGCCTCAACCAGCGCTTCAACGTCGGTGTAGCCGGTTAGCAGAATGCGCACCATGTGCGGCCGGATTGCTGCGGTCCGTTTCAACAACTCAATCCCGGTCATCATCGGCATGCGCTGGTCAGTAATCAGAATGGCAATGTCGTGTCGCTCAAGCAGGCGAATCGCCTCGATGCCGGACGAAGCTGTCAGGCACTGAAATTCGTGAGAAAACAATCGTTCGAGCAGTCGCAGGTTGGCCACTTCATCATCAACGATCAGCAGTTTGTAAGTCATGGTTTGTCTCCGGGAAGGCCGTATTGGTTTCGTTTGTTTCAACTGTTTCGAGCTTGCGAACTGGAATTCGCACGGTGAACGTCGTGCCGACTCCAACCGTGCTGTTAACCGTGATCGTTCCCTCATGGCGCTCGATAATGCCGTAAGTGATCGATAGGCCAAGGCCCGTGCCTTCGCCCACCGGCTTCGTCGTAAAGAAAGGATCAAATATTCGCGAGAGGTGTTCTTCGGGGATACCTCTTCCGGTATCACTTATCGCCACCACCACCGAGTCGTCCTCGCATCGTGTGGAAATCTTGACTTGGCCGCTATCACTGACCGACTGGGCAGCGTTGACCAGCAGATTCATCCAAACCTGATTCAATTGACCGGCGTAGCAAGTGACCTGCGGCAACTCGCCGTAGTCCTTAAGCAACAAGAGTCGGCCGGAATTGTAGTAACGCGAGAGCAGACGCAGCGTTGACTCAATTCCCTCATGGATGTCGATCCGCTTGAGTTCAGCCTCGTCAAGCCGCGAAAAGAGTCGCAGGTTTTTAACTACGTCGCAGATTCGCTGGGCGCCCTCGTGGCAATCAGAAACGATTGAGTTGATATCCGGCATTAAGCTGTCGTAGTTGACCTCGACTTTCATCGCGGAAACCGACATCGCGGAGTCGCTCGAAAGGGTCAGTTGGTCATAAGTGTTGAAGAGCTTTTCCAGTTGTGCAAGATATTGCCGGAGCAGGTCCATGTTGCCGTAAACAAAGCCGGCAGGGTTGTTCAACTCATGCGCGACGCCGGCAGCAAGCTGGCCCAGGCTGGCCATCTTCTCAGTGTGGACCATGTGGGCCTGGAGACGCTCTAGTTCCGCCTTCTGTTGGCCCAGTTCGTTGTTCCTGTCTTCCAGATGGCTCTTGTAGGTTCGGGCGGTCCGCTGCAAAGCGCGGCGTTCCAGCGCGCGTTCCACAGCCAGTGTCAAAACGTCCATGTCGCAAGGCTTAATTAAGTAGTCGAAGGCTCCGAGTCGGAGTGCATCCCGCATTCGTTGGGGACGATCAACTCCGGAAACCATGATTACGGCGGTGTCTGGATAACGGGTTGTGATTTCACGCAGCAACTCGACCCCGTTGCGTCCCGGCATCATCACGTCCGAGATCACCAGCGCATGCGTTTCCCCAGCCAAAATGGCCAGCGCCTCGTCTGCCGAAGCCGCCGTCTGGCATTCGAAGTTCTCCCCTAACCAAAGCGAAAACATCTCGCGCACGGGACGTTCGTCGTCTACGATCAAGATGCGACGGTCGGAAGGGTCTCCCTGGTGTTCGGAGTAACCGACGGGAATAGCCGGTGCCTCCGGCAGTGGAGCCACCGGCGTCTCAAACAGGATTGGCGTAGGTGAGTTAGTCATTTTGAAGCGTGGGTACTTAGAGCTTTCTGGAATGAAGTGTATCCGAAGCGGATCGGGACGGTTTATTTCCCAGGGAATGGTCCTTCGTCCAGAATCAGCTGGAAGCAGTAAGCGGCGGTGTGGGACAGCGAGGGCGAAAAGCCTATCCTAATCGCCCCGAAATCTCGCGCAGCAGCGACTATCGCCGCTGTCGAGGGCTACATGGCATCTCTCATGCCGCAAAATTGAGCTTTCGCGATGACTTAAGGAATCAAGGAGATTTCAGTTTACTCGGCAAGGTGAGACCAGCACGGAACTGAATTTGTTCACAGTATACAAATAAAGCCTGCGCTCGAAGTTGAGCCGGTTCAAAGTGCGCTATTCAAAACTACCGCCGCTTGTTTGAGTTTTGGGTTTTCGGCCCAGGCCTTTCCCGACACGAACGAAACCTTGTCGTAAACCAAGACAATAGTTCCCACTGGCATGAGCTTGCTCATTTCCAGAGCAGCGAAGATCGGAATCCGAATGCACCCATGACTAGCCGGCCGCGTCGGGACGCTGGGGCTTCCATGAATAGCCACTCCGCCGCTGATGTAGTTCGAGTAGTACATCGAGCGATTCAAACCAGGCTCCCAACCGGAAGTTTTGTCATAGACGACAAACCTGCCGCGGGGTGTGTAGGCGACGCTCGTCTCTCCTTCGTCAATAAACGGCTTACCGCTGCCTGTCGAAACCGGCAGGACGCGGACGCTGCCTTCGTCGTTGATCATGAGCAGCACCTGACGATCGATGTCCACTTCCACATGAGCGTATCCCGCTTCCCTGGCTTTGGGGGAAGCGCTCCAGCGAATCTCCTCGAGCTCGTCCGTCGTGAGCTTGCCGGTAAGGGGACGGCCCTCCCATTTCTGAAACGCGACCAGGGCGGCGCGAGTTGCCGGATCAAACAATCCGTCGACCGCGCCTGTCCAGTAACCCATGTCGGCGAGCCGGCGTTCGGCCTCTCTAATCTGCGCGCGCGACACAGATGCGCGCTGCCTGTTGCTCTGCTGCGCGTCAGCGCCGGCCGGGATTGAAATCAAGATTAGACAGATCGTGAGCAGAAACTTCATGGTGCAGTCCTTAACATGCCGGAAGATATGACTCGCGACGACTGATAGTCAAGCAGCGCCGGCGAGTCCATGTTCCGCGCCCTTCCGTAGGCGGTGCGAACAAAAGGGAGTGGTCCGGGCTACTGAGTGAAGCCGAGCTGATACGCATACCAGAGTCCGATCAGGATGCTGAGGCTGCCTGCAACGGTTTGCATGCCGTAGTTGAGTTTTGTCAGGCGCGTCGCGCTGAGGGCGAAGGGAAGCCCGATGAGTCCCGACATCAACAACATTCCGAGAGTTGAGCCGAGTCCAAAGACTCCGAGATAAACCAACCCGAGAGTGACCGACTGGATTTGCGTCAGCACGAGCAGCGTCAGCGCGGCCGATCCTGCCAGGCCATGCATAGCTCCCACGAGCAGCGGCTGAAAACCGACGCTGCTGATCGAGTGTGAGTGAGATTTGTTTGGGCGCGCCACTTCCCTGTGCTCGGTACCGTGTTCGTGGAAATGAATGTGCACGTGCGACTGGCCGTCGTGGCTGTGACGATGCAGGTGTACGTCCCGCCGTCCGCGCATCACCCGCACGACTGCCAAAACGCCCAGCGTGACAATCATCAAGGCCACTCCAAACTCTAGCCACTTTGACACCTGCACGGGGATGGCAACGCGAAACACCAATACCAGCACACCCACGAAGACCAGCGACAGCGTGTGGCCCACGCCCCACAAGCCGCCCACCAGCGTGGATCGCCAAACGCTCCGGTGTTCACTCACTATGGTAGACACTGCGACCACGTGGTCCACTTCCGTCGCGTGCTTCAGTCCAAACATGAACCCAAGACCGAGCAACGCGTAGACGCCAACGTACGTTAATGAAGCTTCCATCATGCTCGGCCAGATGTCGGTCAAAAGATTCGCGGCAACTGCTCGCCAACCAACATATTCACGATGCGAGTGCCGCTTGCACCAGCTGATTTTTCACTCTCCGAAGCCAAACTTGCAACTTTTTCGGTAAAAACGGCCAGAATTCCATATTTTGCCGAGACTTTGCTGCTTGAGTGTGATATATGAATGCCGCACAGTTTTTCAATTTAAGTCTCATTCGGAGGTATTACACCAGACTATGGCGACAAAAGCGGCCACAGGCAAGAAGCGCATGACTCAATCTGAGGTTTTCAATCACTTTGCCGAGAAGACGGGAATGAAACGCGGGCAAGTGAAGGAATTTTTCGACGAACTCTACAATCTCGCTTCGCGCGAGGTTACTTCAAACGGTGAATTCGTGCTACCCGGTTTCGGTAAACTCGTAAAGTCCGAGCGAAAGGCCCGCGAGGGTCGTAACCCGGCGACTGGCGAGACAATCCAGATACCGGCGAAAACCACGCTGAAGTTCCGCGTCGGTAAAGGCATGAAAGATACAGTTTTACCCAAGAAATAATGTAATCGTTCCCAGTTCTTGGACTAAACTTCAAAGCGCCGCCCCCAGTTCATTTTCGGTGAACGCGGGCGGCGCTTACGTTG
>JANMVC010000030.1:0-5961 GCA_031392315.1 Pyrinomonadaceae bacterium
GCTGCAGTTATTCCGGCAGCGTAAGGATCTGCGTGCCTTTAAGCCGGGGATGGAGACGCGCTCGGATCTGCCAGACGACGAACGATTGGAAAAGACGGTTTTTGTGAAGGCCCCTCGGTCGGTGAAATATGGTGACGTTGTTAAAGTAATCGACGCGCTGAAAGGTGCTGGCGCAAATCCGGTCGGGCTTCAGGTCGACGATTTGCCCCAATAGTTCTACGTGTCTGGAATAGGCCAAACACGCACCCAAGTCTTTCGCCCTCGTTGGGTTGGTCCAATCGAAAGTTAAAATGGAGCTTGCGGATAAATGAAACTCTCTCAAACTAGAATTGCCATAGCGTTGGCAGTTCTCGTTTTCACTGCGTCTGGTTGTGGAATAATCAATCGGATTCGGGCGAAGAATGAATTAAACGAGGCAGCCCGCGCCTATCGTGAGGGTCATTTCACGGAAGCCGAACAGTTTTCGCGAAAGGCCTTGGCGCTCGATCCCGATAGCAAGACCGCACGTTCGTTTATCGCGCGCACAATTCACGCTCAGTATCGGCCGGGTGTGCAAGCCGCTGAAAACGTTGCCAAGGCAAACGAAGCGATTCAGGCTTATCAGACCATCCTCGAAAGGGATCCCAAGAACGACGAAGCTTACAAAGCTGTGGCTTATCTCCTGGGCGCCATCAAGGAAGAAGAGAAATTGCGCTCGTGGATATCAGCGCGTGCTAACGATGCCAGTCTGCCTAACGAAAAGCGTGCTGAGTCCTACATCGTTCTTGCCAGCAAGGACTGGGATTGTTCCTTTAAGATGACGGAACTTCCCACCAATAAAGTGAATACATTGGTTGGTGGCAACCGGGCCACGGTGTCCTACAAAAAGCCAAAAGAACAAAAGGAATTTGATACGGCGCAGGCTTGCGTCAAACGTGGACTCGAAGAGATTGAAACTGCGATCAAATTAGACCCGGCAAGTGAATCTGCCTGGTCTTATAAGACGAACTTACTGTTGGAAGCGACGAAGCTGGCGGAGATGGATGGTAAGACAGATCAGAAGGCCGAACTCGACAAGCAGCGGGAGGTCGCTCAGAAGCGAACCAACGCCTTGAGCGAGGCGAATCAGAAGAAGAAACAAGAGGAGGCTAACAAAACTCCGGCGCCCGCAAAGGATTAGTCGTTCTGTTCCAAATCGCGATGGTGATGCTCGACTTGCGAGTCGGGCATCACCTTTTTGTTATAATCCACCTAAAACTCCGTTTCCTGTTTCCGACTTAATCAACTAACCGGTCCAGCCTACATGATTCGCATCGAGGAAATCGTTGATACCGTGGCGAGCAATCATCCGCAGGCGAATCTTGATCTGCTGCGTCGCGCCTACCTGTTTTCCGCCAAAGAACACAAGGGCCAGAAACGCGCCTCCGGAGAATCGTACCTGGTCCATCCCCTGGCAGTCGCCGATATTCTCGCGAACATGAAACTCGACGAAGTTTCTGTGGCCACCGGACTTCTTCACGATGTGGTGGAAGACACACTCGTTGACCTTGACACGATCCGCAAATACTTCGGCGAAGAGATAGCGCATCTGGTTGATGGACTCACGAAGATTGCCCAGATCAGCAATATCTCGCGCGAAGAGCAGCAGGCGGAAAATGTACGCAAGATGTTGCTGGCGATGGTTGACGATGTGCGCATCGTCCTCGTCAAGCTTGCGGATCGCCTGCACAACATGCGCACCCTCCAGTATCTGAATCCGGAAAAGCGAAAGCGGATTGCGGAAGAGACGATGGAGATTTTTGCGCCGATCGCCCATCGGCTCGGCATGGGTAAGCTGCGCGGTGAACTTGAAGACCTCGCCTTCCGCCACTTGCATCCGGAAGACTATCGCGAACTCGCTGAGCAACTGGAAAAACGGCGCGCGGAAACGGAGGCGTTTCTATCAGGTGTCACCGAGCGTATCGAGACCAAGATGCGCGAGGCTGAAGTTCCTTTTGTTCGCGTCGAAGGCCGAGTCAAACGTCTTTATTCCATTTGGAAGAAACTTAAACGACAAAAGATCGAGCTCGACCAGGTCTACGATTTAGTTGCGGCTCGGATTGTGACCCCTAACGAAGTCAGACATTGTTACGCGGCCCTGGGCGTGATTCATAACACCTGGCGGCCAGTGCCGGGCCGGATAAAGGACTGGATTGCTACCCCTCGTGACAACCTCTATCAGTCGCTTCACACGTCCGTAATCGGTTCCGACGGACAGTCATTTGAAGTGCAGATCCGCACGGAGGACATGCATCAGATTGCGGAAGAGGGTGTCGCGGCGCATTGGAAGTATAAGGAAGGCAAGCGGGGGGCTCGAGACGACGACAACGCTTTCCAGGCGCTGCGTTCGCTGGTTGAGTGGACGCAAGAGGTCAAGGACTCTCGCGATTTTCTCGATTCGTTAAAGCTGGATCTTTATCCTAAAGACGTCTACGCCTTCACCCCGATGGGCAAAGTTATTCAACTGCCCCGCGGTGCGACCACAATCGACTTTGCCTACGCTATCCATTCGGAGGTCGGTAACACTTGCACGGGCGCGCGGATAAATAGCCGCATTGTGCCTTTGCGGAGTCAAATTCAGAATGGCGATGTGGTGGAGATTCTGACTTCGGCCAACTCAAACCCCTCTCGCGATTGGTTGAACTTTATCGTCACGTCGCGAGCCCGAAACCGGGTGCGTCATTGGGTGGCGGAGCAGCAGCGCTCGGAGTCGATCGAAATTGGCCGAAAGCTTTTTGAAAAGGAGGCCGCCAGGTTCCACCTTTCCGCGAAGAAGCTTTTCAGCGACAGCGACAAGGAGATGAAGCGGGTCGCTTCGGAGTATGGCTACGGGCGCGTTGAAGATTTGCTGGCCGGGATTGGCTACGGGAAGCTGGTGCCGCGCAACATCCTGGCAAAGTATCTGGGTCAGGAGCAGTTTGAGCAACTTGACAAGCAAAAAGAGTCGCGCCTGCGCACCGGCGTACGAGCAGTCAAGCGTCTCATTCGCTATGGTGACGACTCGATCGTAGTGCGGGGCGTCGACGATTTGATGGTCATCCGCGCGCGTTGCTGTAACCCGCTTCATGGTGAAGAGATCATTGGCTACATCACGCGCGGCAAAGGTGTGGCCGTTCACACCACGCGCTGCATCAACGTGGCGCAGTTAATGATCAACCGGGAGAGGATTGTTGATGTTGAGTGGGCTGGCAAGCCGGAGAAGAACGCGTATGCGGTAAAGCTGCTGGCGGTTACCGAGAATCGCACAGGCATGATCGCCGGGATCACCGGAGCAATTTCGGATATGAAGACCGGGATTCGAGACGCGCGCGCGTCGGTGGCATCGGACGAAAAGGGACACATCGAAGTTACGGTTGAGGTGTTTGACGTTAAGCATCTGGACAAGGTGATCAACTCCATCAAAGGTGTTCCTGGAGTTTTGGATGTGGAAAGAATGCAGGGAGCGGTTTAATAGTCGATTGCCGCGCGAACATTACCAGCGCATAGACCACTTTGCCCTTGTTTACGCGTTTCTGTTAGAATCCCCCTTTTCATTTGTTCGGTCTAAAAAGAGGCATTCGCGACTGTGAAGGAGATCATTCAAACTGCCAGCGCTCCCCAGGCGATCGGCCCCTATTCTCAGGCCGTTAAGATAAATGGTTTTGTGTTTGCTTCTGGCCAAATTCCCATCGATCCAGCCACTGGCGAGTTCGTAGCAGGAGGAATTGAGGAACAAACGGAGCAGGTGTTGAAGAATTTGTCGGCCGTGCTTGAGGCAGCCGGTAGCGGTCTAGGCAGCGTCATAAAGACCACCGTGTTTTTGGCTGATATGCAGGAATTCACCGCGATGAACGGCGTCTACGGAAAGTTTTTTGGACAAGAGCCGCCGGCGCGGGCCACGGTCGAGGCGGCTCGCCTGCCTCGCGACGCCAGAGTGGAAATCGAGGCGATTGCCGTCGCTGGAGACTAAAAGCCGGCTCGAGAGACTTTCGTCCCTGCGCCGGCCTCGACAGTGGTTAGTGGAATTGCTACGCGGCTTTTGCGACTTTTCCAGCTTTGATGCAACTGGTGCAGACCTTCATGCGCTGCGCGCCGCCCTGGGGAAGTTGCACTCGGATCGATTGCAGGTTTGGATTAAACCGGCGCGGCGTTCGATTGTTGGCATGAGAGACATTGTTGCCGAATTGGGGTCCCTTATCGCAGACTTCGCAACGTTTGGCCATGATGTTGATGATACCTCCAGAGCTTTATTAAAGTGCCCGGCTCACACGGATTGAGTTTCAGGGCAATGTCGAAACAGAATTTATAACAACCGTTTTTGGGCGCGTCAAGTGGACCGCGACTCGCTAACATAGCCAACATAGCCAATTTCCTAAAGGAGCAACGATCCAAGTGCAAAGAATCGCAAAAATAACCACCGCTGCAACCATGCTGGCGCTGATTTCCTTTTCTTTCAGTGCGTGCGGCACCGGAGGAGGATCGGATAGCAAGGACAGCCTGGTCGCCGCCACAGTGAATGGTAAGAACATCATGCTGTCCGAGGTGGAGCAAAACGTCAGCCGGCAAGCTGGCGGCAAGCAAGCTCAACTTTCCCAGCTCGAACTGGCCCAGGCCCGGTTGCAAGTGCTGGGTAGCTTGATCCAGCGCGAGGTGCTTTTCCAACGCGCCGAGCGGGAGAAGACTCTTCCCACCGAGGACCAAATCACGGCCATCATCAACCAGCAAAAGCAGCAAAGCGGCATGACCGACGACGACTTCAAGAAGAACCTCGCGGCGGAGGGCATGACCGAGGAAACGCTGCGTGAAGATGCGCGTAAGACTATTGCCATCCAGAATCTTCAGGAGAAGTACAGCTCGAAGGTTACCGTTAACGACAAAGAAGTCGAGGATTTCTACAACGGCAATCGCGAAAGATTCGTCAGCTCTCGTGGCGTCGCCCTCGCGATGATCATGGCGGACCCCGCCGATAATTCAGCGCAGGGCATAACGCAGAACGATGCCAAGAGCGACGCCGAAGCCAAGTTAAAAATTGACGGTGTCTTCCAGCAGTTGAAAAGCGGCGCCGACTTCGCCACTGTGGCGCGAGCGAAGAGCGAAGACGCCAACACCCTCGCGCGGGGTGGTGATGTGGGATTCGCAACTGAAGATGATCTAAAGCAAAACGGATTTCCTCCGGAGCTGGTGACCAGATTGTTTGGCTCGATGCAGACCGGAGACACTACCGAGCCGATTCGCTTCAGCAGTGGGAAATGGTACGTTTTCAAAATAGCGGAGAAACGATTGCAAACCGAGAATCTAACGCTCGAAAGCCCCGGCGTTCGACAGCAGATCACGCAGGCTTTGATAAATCAGCGCAAAGAGATTCTCAAGGCGGCACTGCTGGAAGTTGCGATCAACGAGGCGAAGATCTCGAATAAGCTCGCCACTACAATGCTCGCAACGCCGAGCAATCTCGGCTTAAGGCCTGCGTCACCTGGCGCTGGATCAACTACGCCGGCACCAGCTGCTACGGCGACCCCGCAAGCGTCAGTTGCGGTGCCCAGTGCTGCGGCGGCTAGTCCCAAAACAAACGCTTCCCCGAAGCCCTAAGCCGGGCTAATGGTTTTCCGCGGGTGTGGAGGCTTAGTCAGCTCCGCACCCGCTTTGTTCTGTCAGGATTAAGTCTCAGAAAAAACGGCAATGTTGTTTCGTCTTTCCGAAGTTCATAAATCCTACGGCACGCAGGATGTTCTGCGTGGCACTTCGCTGCAGATAAATCCCGGCGAGCACATCGGGCTGGTGGGGCGTAATGGCGCCGGCAAGACGACGATTTTCCGACTCGTGAATGGTGAAGAGACTCCGGACAAAGGCGAGGTGATTCGCGCTCGCGGCACCAAGCTTGGTTTGCTGGCGCAGCACATTCACTTCGAAGCGGGATCCACGGTCCATGAGTCGGCGCTGGCGGCTTTTGGACATCTTCAGCAG
>JANMVC010000407.1:0-6350 GCA_031392315.1 Pyrinomonadaceae bacterium
CGATGCCAGCAATCAAACGTCAGCCGACGTGAACCGTGCCGGCAAGAACGTCAGTCTTGACTCAGGCACTCGTTTAACTGGTCAATTGCAAAACAGCATCGATGTGCGTAAAGCAAAAGTTGGCGATCAGGTTGTGCTGAAGACGACTCAGGCGATCAAGTCAAACGGCCGCACCGTGGTTGGCAAGGGCGCGAAGCTGATTGGCCACGTTACCGAAGTGGGCCAAAGGACTAAGGGCGAGAGCCAGTCGCGCGTCGGGATTCTGTTTGACCGTTTGGAGCAGGGTTCATTGGCGATGCCGATTTCAGCCACCATTAGTTCCATTACCAGCGGCAGCGCCAACACCAACGTCAGTCGCAATGACGAAGATTTGTTTGGCACCAGCGCCAGCAGCTCGGCGCGTTCGAGTAGTTCAGCCCGCACTTCATCCGGCAACGGCGGCGGATTGCTCGGCGGCACCGGTGGCTTAGTCAACTCGACCACGTCTACGGTGGGCAACGTCGTGGGCGGGACTACTTCAGCCGTCGGCTCGACAGTGAATTCAACGACCGGTGTCGTGGGCAGCACGGCGTCTGGCGTTGGTGGCACGCTCGGTCGCATTCAGATTTCCGAGTCGAGCAGCACGTCAGCGGAAGGCGGCTCGGTGTTGTCATTGCAGGGCGGGAATCTGCGTCTGGATAAAGGAACAAACTTCAATTTAGTTCTGACGCAATCGGCTAGTGCGGGCACGGCCAAAGACCAATAAACATCAGTGCAGATCAGTAAGCGAGAACGGCGACGCGAGAGATCGCGCCGCCGTTTTGTCGTGGGGTGCTGCTTGTTCCAAGGCTTCTCTGTGTAGCCTCTGTCTAGTGGTGAACGATCAGTGTGGAAGATTCACCGCAGAGACGCAGAGCACACAAAGTACGCACAGAGAGTACGCATAGCACCGATCACCGAGCGTTGGGACATTTTCTTGCGGTTTGCCTATCGCGCAATTACTATCCATGCCATGTTAGGACGACCCGAAACAAACGAATTCGCACCTTATTACTCCGGCTACATCGACCGCGTGACGAGCGACGACGTAGTTAGTTTCCTGGAAAATCAACTGGAAGAAATGGCCGGATTCCTTGGCGGAATATCCGAAGAGCAATCACTTCATCGGTATGAGGCCGACAAGTGGTCAATGCGCCAGTTGCTGAATCACGTTAACGATGGCGAACGGATTTTCCTCTTCCGCGCACTCTGGTTTGCCCGCGGCTTTCCCAATCCATTGCCTGGTTACGAGCAGGACATCGGCGTTGCTGGAGCTGGGGCCGATGACGTTTCCTGGGCCGCGCAGGTTGAAGAGTTTCGCGACATTCGGTTGGCGACCCTCGCCTTTTTCCGCAACCTGTCTGCCGATGCCTGGATGCGTAGTGGCATCGCCAATGACAGTTCAGCGACCGTGCGGGCCATCGCCTACATAATCGCCGGCCACGTGGCCCACCACGCAGAGATTCTCAAGCAGCGCTACTTGTAAGGGAAACACAGCCTGGAAGGGCCGGCACGGCCTGTTAACTTAAGGCAGCGGCTTGGAAAGCACGGTGGTGATCAGCTCGTTTAAGCCGGCGGCAGAATTGTTATGAAAACTTTTATAGAGCGCGGTTAATTGTTCGAGGATCTTGTTTCTCGACTCGGGTGAAAGCTTCGGGAGATTGGCTTCGTCGCCGTTCCGACTTGGGCGTGCCGGATCGCTTAGAGCCACAGCTCGCGCGTAAGTGTCGAGCGCCTGGAGTCCCAGCTGATTGATGCGAACGAGCATTGCCTGCTGGGGCGCCGACGGTGGCTGGTTTAGGTATTTGTCTTTGTATTCTTTGGAGAGTTGGGCAAACTCGCCTCTCAAAATAGCACTGCCCAAACGCTGGAAAGTTATTGGGTCGGTTTGGTACGGGCTGTCAGACTGTACCGCTTGCCGGAAAGCCTGCGCCGCCTCAACGGGCATCTTGTCTCTCAACAACGTTCCCACTGCCGCATTCAGATAGCCGCGCGCCGCGCCGATGTTCTTGAAAGGCTCGGTCTTCGTGAGTTTGCCGGCGTCCAAAAGTTGGAGGGCTCGTTTCGCATAACCCACCGTCGCATCGTTGAAGGTTGTGCTTCCGGCCTGCGCGCTTTCGATCCCGGCCTGCGTTAGAACGGAAAGAACAAAAAAGTTCTCCTGGTCGCGTTCGAGGCTGGCCCGGCCGAGTTCAAAGGTGCGGGCATAGTTTTTAGACGCGAAGCTTTGGAGGATCTCGGATTGGAGACCCGCTCGCTCATACTCCGCGACAAACTGGCGGACGGTGCGTGCGTCGGGATCCTTGTCACCTTCGAAGCGTTTTAAATATTCAATCGCGGCTTCGTATGCCTTGCGTCTACTCTCCGCGGTGGGAAACTGTCTGAGATTGTCGAAGGCAGCGAAGTAGTATTCCTTTTCGGCGTCGCGGTTCTGGTCCACCATCGGCGGATTCTCCTGGGCGCCCACACCGTTTACCCACGCCAACAAGAGAAGGCAGGTTGTTAACCAGAGGAAAGAGTGCCGCATGGGTGAACAGTAGACGAGGGAAGGATGAAAGTGAAGCGCATAGCGGGAGGGTAGCGGTGAAGAATGAAAAGTGGGGAGCGAAGAGTGAACAGCGCGTGCAGTTCCGATCGCTATTAACTCTTCACCCTTCACTTTTGACTGACTCTTATCGTCCCCCAGCCGGGAGCTTTTCGTTCAGGTAACGCGTCAGCAAACCGTAAAGGTGGCGGCTCGTGCCGACGCCTTCGTAGATGCCGTGTGAACGATTTGGATATGGCATCACCGTAAACGATTTGTTGGCGGCCACGAGCTTATCTATCAACGCTTCGGTTCCCTGATAGTGGACATTGTCGTCGCCGGTGCCGTGAATGATCAGCAGATGCCCCTTCAACTGTCCGGCGAACGTAATTGGCGAACTCTGTGTCCACTCCTCCGGATGATCCTGCGGCAGACCGCCGTACCGCTCCTGGTAAATCGTGTCATAGAGTCGGAGATCGGGAACGGGCGCTACTGACATGCACACCTGATAGACATCCGGATAACGAAACATTGCATTCAACGTCGCCGAGCCGCCACCGCTCCAACCCCAAATGCCGATGCGCGACGCGTCAACATACGGCCACTTGCCGATCGCCTTCGCGGCGTTGGCCTGATCCTGCGAATTGATGATGCCCGCGCGCCGGTGAAAGATTTTGCGCCAGCCGCGTCCGCGCGGCGCCGGTGTGCCGCGATTGTCCACGCTAATCACCAGGTAGCCCTGCTGGGCCAGCATCATGTGCCAACGCATGTTGAGTCCGCCCCAGGCATCCACCACCGTCTGCGACCACGGCTCGGTGTACGCGTGAAACAGAACCGGATAACGCTTCTGCGGATCGAAGTCAGGCGGTTTGATCACCCAGCCGTCAAGCTGAACGCCTTCGCCGATGTCCACCTTGAAAAACTCGAAAGGCGTTGGTTTCAGTTTCGACATGCGTTCCTGCACGGCCTGGTTATCAATCAAACTACGAACTACTTCATGTCCGGCCAGCCGGACAATCTCAGTTTTGGGCGCCTGCATAAACGACGAAGAAACGTGGATCGCCAGATCGCCTCGCGGTGAAATGTTGTAGGCATGACTTCCGGCGAGAGGCGCGGGAGTCAGTCGCTCCATCTTTGAAAAACCAGCGAGCGGCGCCCGATATAGGTAACGCTGGGTGGCGTTGGTAGGCGACGCTTCAAAATAGATCCAGTTGCTTGCCGCATCCACCTTCTCGACATTGATGACGTCGAAATTGCCAGGCGTGATGTCCTTTACGTTGCGGCCATCACGCGAAACGGCGTAGATGTGTCGCCAGCCGTTGCGTTCGCTGGCCCAGAGGAAGCGTTTGCCGCCATCGATCCATTCCACGTCGCCACGCCCCAGGCCGGTCTTGTTCCAATCGAGATCGCCCCAGGAAATATCGACCCACGCGTCGTCTTTCTCGGTGAGAATGGGCTGCACTTTGCCGGTGCGAATGTCGCCCAGCATGACGACATTAGTGTTCTGCAATCGATTGAGTTGTTGAATGACAACTTCGTCGGAACTCGCGGCCCACTCCATCCGCGGCAGATAGTGTTGGCGCGGATCTCCGGCAATATCAAACCAACGCGGCGACCCACCGGTTGATCTGACGACACCCACGCGCGCCGCTGCATTTGTCTCACCGGCTTTTGGATAGGGAAAGGAAGTGATGACCGGATAAAGCCCTGCGGTGTTGTTGACGAGGACAAACTCCTTCACGCCTTCGGTGTTGAGTTGCCAGAAGGCGATATGTTGTCCGTCAGGACTCCAGCGCCAGCCGTCGCGACAGAACAGCTCCTCTTCATAGACCCAATCGAAGGTGCCGTTGACGAGGTAGCGCGAGCCATCGTTGGTTATTTGCGTAATGCGCTGGCCGCGAGCTTCGAGGTCTTCGACGTAGATGTTGTTCTCGCGGACGAAGCCAACCTTCCTTCCGTCGGGCGAGAACTTTGCAAACATCAGGCTGGAGGGTTTGTCCTTTGCGGGTAGCCCGCCCAATTGCCAGATGCCGGCGCCTTCGAGATCCACTATCCAGTAGTTGCCGCGCGTGTTGCTGCGCCAGACGCGTTCGGAGTTGGTGAAGATCAGCAGCTTTCGCTCGTCGGGACTGAGAACAAATTCCTCGACCAGCAATGGAGTTGATGCACCCGCGGGCGTCAGTTTTTCGACCGAAACTTTTACCGAGCGCGCGCCGCTGACGGCGTCGTAGCGAACAATGTCAACGAACCCATTTTTGATTGAAGGTTCGAGCGCAAGATAGCCGCTGCCGTCGCGTTGCCACTGCACCGGCCCAAGAGACTTCGTTTGATAGCTAAAGATGGAATCAACGCTGAGAACTTCAGCGTTTGCCGCCGGCGATTGCTGCGCAGACGAAGATGTTGCCGCCACGAGCAACAATATCTGGATTAATAAAAGTGCACGCTTCATTTCTTGTCTCCGGAAGATGGACATAAATTGTGAACGAGTCGGAGCGGCAGATTAACACGAATGACGCTGCCGCGGAGGGATAAGAAAATCGGAAACTTGTACGAAAATTCGAGGGCGTCCCAACAGTCAAGTCCGGTTTTGACTGCTGCTGCGGGCGGCACTGACGTGCAGTCGCGTACGCATTCGTCGTTGCCATTGGCTGCGCTCCACGTTGATGTCTTCAGTCTGATCGAGCGCGGCGCTGAGCGTCTCGCCGCCGAGTTGCCGCATCTTCAGGTAGAGCAGCGCTGACACGATTGAAGCCAGCGGGATAATGAAGATATTGATGAGGCCGGAAATCTGTTGGTAGATCTGCTGCGCCAAGCCACGATTGGCCAAATGCAGATCGCCCTCGCTGTTGGTCCGGATGCCGATCCGGCCTATCAGCAAGCTGACAGCCATCGGCACCAAAAATTGCAGGCAGACAATAATGATGACTGTTCGCCATGAGCGCGAAGCTAACTCACGCGCGCGTTTGAGCGCGGCTTTCTTCTCCAGCCCTTCCATCAACACGACCGGAGCGTAGAGCATGTAACGGACTGAGACGACGAATCCGGGGATCACAAGCAGGATGAATCCGATGATCTGGCGAATCGTGACGCGCAAGGCAGTTTTAAGAAATGCGCGCCAACGTTTCTTGAGGACCGCGAAGGCAGTGTTCAGTTCCACGGGACGCAGCGGCGCGACCGAGAGTTGGGTCACGATCACCGCCGTCATTCCTGAAATCGCAGCGGTGGCCACAAAATAGGATGCCACTTGCAGCAGCGCAACCAGGGCCACGGCAATACCGAACACCACGTCGACGGCTTGAATGCCAGGCCTTTTGGGCATAAACGTCGCCAACACCTCAAGGGTAATCAGCAACAGCACGGTAATGATCACGGGCAGATGCGCGAGCAAAGACATCCGCAGGAACGTGGGGAAGTGCTCGAAGTAAAGCGTCAAGGTGCGGCGATAGAGTGTGCCGATGCCGTCGGCCTCCGCGCGCAGAGCGTTTGCGAAAGCCGCCGCAGTTTGCGGACGCTCGGCTGGGTCTTTCGCCAGGGCCGACATCACCAGGCGCGCGGCCCGCTTCGGAATCTTGACGCGTTCGCGCAACGGGGTGGGCGCCGACTCGATATGGCCCTTCATCACGCTCGCGGTGTTGCCGGCAAAAGGCGGCTCGCCTGCCAGCATCTGGTAAGCGATTACGCCGAGGCTGTAAATGTCGGAGCGGGCATCGAGATGCTTTGCCGCACATTGCTCGGGCGACATGTAGAGCGGCGTACCCATGATGGCGCCGACGCGCGTTAACTGCGCAGTCTGTGTTATGGCTGCGGA
>JANMVC010000226.1:0-5255 GCA_031392315.1 Pyrinomonadaceae bacterium
ATTGGAGCGGACGGAGTCGCTGGAGCAGTTGCGCGCGCTTGAGCATGGAGTGAAGATCAAGGCAATTGAGGCCAGCACCGCTTCGATTGGCGTCGACACCGCAGAGGACCTGGAGCGCGTGAGGAAGATCCTTGAAGCAGAAGTCTGCAGTTTAGAGTACAAGCTTTAACTTGCAGGGTTAAACGAAGCGGCAAGCTAAAGCTTGTACTGTGAACGTCTGGAGTCTATGAGCGACTGGATCGGCTTAGCATTCATTGGGTTCCTTATTCTGTGCGCGCTGTTTGGGTTGTGGCAGCTTACTAAGCCGTACGATATTACAGTCGAGGAATTTGAAAAGCGGGCGCATGAGGCGCCGGGAATGTTGAGCGCGGGTTTTACCGGGCTGCAAAGACTTCTCGATCCGGCTACGAAGAAAGCGGTCGAGGCCCAGCAAGATTTCAAGGAAGGCCGCTTCGACGCAGAACAGGCAAAAGGTGATGGGGACGAAGCTGGGGAGGCCAGTCGGCGGTAGCAGGAAATGTAGCGCAAGCGGTTAGCTTGCGCACGCAAACTAACAGTTTGCGTTACATGAAATGGCAGGCAAGAATGCCTGTCCTACAAGGAGCATTGATGACTAAATATATTTTTGTGACGGGCGGTGTGGTTTCAAGCTTGGGCAAAGGCCTGGCGGCATCGTCGATTGGGTGCCTGCTGGAAGCGCGCGGCCTCAGCGTTTCACTAATCAAGCTCGACCCATACATCAATGTCGATCCGGGAACCATGTCTCCATTTCAGCACGGCGAAGTCTTCGTAACTGACGACGGCGCGGAAACGGATCTCGATCTCGGCCACTACGAAAGGTTTACGCACGCGTCTTTGTCCAAGGCGAACAACTGGACCACCGGCCGGATTTATCTTTCAGTGATCGAGAAGGAACGCCGCGGTGATTACCTGGGCAAGACGATTCAGGTGATTCCTCACGTGACCAACGAAATCAAAGACGCTGTCCGCGCCGTGGCCGAAAAGGATAATCCCGACTGCATCATCGTGGAGATTGGCGGGACGGTCGGCGATATTGAGTCCCTGCCTTTTCTCGAAGCTATCAGGCAGATGGGCAACGAAGAAGGCGTGGGCAACACACTGTTTGTGCACGTCACCCTGGTGCCCTTCATCGCGGCGGCCGGTGAACTGAAGACGAAACCCACCCAGCATTCAGTGCGCGAGTTGCGCGAGATTGGCATCGCGCCCGACATTCTGTTATGCCGTTCAGATCGGCCTCTGTCTTACGATCTGCGTTCGAAGATCGCGCTGTTCTGCAACGTCAAGGAGTCGGCCGTAGTCAGCGCTCAGGACGTTGATACGATTTACGAAGTCCCGCTGGCATTTCACGAACAGGGACTCGACGAGTTGATCGTGACCCAGCTTGGTTTCGGAGCGCGTGCGTCGCAGTCGGATCTTTCCGAGTGGCGCGATCTGGTCGGCACTGTGCGCGAACCCTCGGGCGGGGAAACATCGATAGCAATCGTCGGCAAGTATGTTGAGTTGGAAGACTCCTACAAATCTCTGCGGGAAGCGCTGACGCACGGAGGCGTCGCTAACAAACTGCGCGTGGGTGTGAAGTGGATTGAATCCGAAGGGTTGATGGACGACGACTACGAATCCCGCTTGCGCGATTTCGACGCGATCCTGGTGCCCGGCGGCTTTGGCAAACGCGGTGTCGCAGGAATGATTCGGGCCATTACCTACGCGCGCAAGAGCCACACACCCTTCTTTGGTATTTGTCTCGGCATGCAAACGGCCTCCATTGAATACGCTCGCAATGTTTGCGGCTTGAAAGAGGCTGACTCAACGGAGTTTGATACGGACAGTCCTGATCCGGTGATCTTCAAACTTCGCGATCTGGTAGACGTTGACGAACTGGGCGGCACGATGCGGCTGGGAGCCTGGCCTTGCAATCTCGCGCCGGACTCGTTAGCTGAAGAAGTTTATGGCGCCGCGGAGGTTAGCGAGCGGCACCGCCATCGTTACGAGTTTAATCCGGCCTATCGCGAAACCCTGGAGAAAGCCGGGCTGGTATTTAGCGGCGTGTCTCCGGATGGGAAGTTTGTGGAAATCGTCGAACTGTCGCGCGAAGATCATCCGTGGTTTCTCAGTTGCCAGTTCCATCCCGAGTACAAATCAAAGCCGCTGAATGCCCACCCGTTGTTCTCGTCGTTTGTGCGCGCGGCTTACGCGAACCGAGTGCAAAACGAGACATCGATGGAGAAGAACGGCGAGCCTGAGTTTGCAGTTGCGGAACGAGCGGCGGCAACGAGCGCCGACTGAACCATCCCCCGTCTGGGTTTCCTGGAGACTTTACGATCCACGAATTGACACGAAGTAACACGAATTGCACTTGGTGTCGTTTCGTGTGATTTCGTGGATCGTTGCTTATTGGCGACATGCTGCTCGCTACCGCTACCGCACACCTTTAGGCGATAATGCTCTCGCTCTCTCCGAACCTTAGTTTCATATGCTTCATTGCACTACATGCGGAAGGCGCTATTCGTCTGACACCGAGCTCTGCCCGGAGGACCAAACGCCGCTGCAGGCCGACTCAACCATCGCCGGCGAGGCGCCCGTTGACCCGCTCATCGGACATACGCTGGACGAGAAATATCGCCTCGAATCCCGCCTCGGGATAGGCGGCATGGGGACGGTTTATCGCGCTCGCCACTTGCTGATCGATCGGCCCGTAGCAGTCAAAGTTCTGAATCCGCGCTTTGTGGAAGACGATGCCGCGCGCACGAGATTTCGTCGTGAAGCGAAGGCGGCCGGCCGCTTGCAACACACCAACGCTGTGACCGTTACCGACTTCGGGCAATCGCAGGATGGTTACGTCTATCTCGTGATGGAACTCCTGGAAGGCCGGACCCTGCGCGAGGTGCTGGCGAAGGAAGCGCCGCTCGACACCGCCCGCGCTGTTTCCTTAATGCTCCAGGCTTCGGCGGCGGTCGCCGCGGCGCATGAGGCTGGAATTATTCATCGCGACCTCAAGCCCGCCAACATATTTATTGTGCAGCACTCGGAAGTGCCGGCAGTGGTGAAGGTGTTGGATTTTGGTATAGCGAAACTTGCGGCCGACTCGCTGGACGACGACGATCACAAGACGCTTACTCAAGTGGGCGCGATGATCGGCACGCCGCGCTACATGTCACCGGAGCAATGCGACGGCGCTGACCTGACGCCCGCGGCCGACGTTTACAGCCTGGGCGTCATCCTTTACGAGATGCTGACCGGGACCGTGCCGTTTAGTGGATCGACGCCACTCTCGATAGCGTTGAAGCACACGTCGGAAACTCCGCGCAGTCCTCGTGATTTTGTTTCCTCAATCCCCTCCGCGCTGGAACAAGTGGTGCTTCGTACTTTGGAAAAGAAGCCGGAGGACCGGCCGGCAAACGCCGCAGAGTTTCGGAAGGAACTGCTGGAAACGGCTGAACGACTGGGACTGGAGCATTCGTCCGTGGCTAGTGGTCCGAACATGGAAGCGTTGCGCAACGTCGGCACTCAGTCGCCGTCCGGGCGGCTGATCATCGATATCTCGAGACTGCGCGAAAATCGCGCGGCCAATTCCGAAGCGAGCGAAGTGACGGTGGTCGCACCAGCGCCGCCTGACAGCATCAGGCAGGGGAATGGATCGGGGCCGCTGCCGCGCCGCGAAAGCGAGAGGCGTTCGTTTGCAAAAGTTTCTGTCCCGTTGCTTGGCTACAGATCGAAGACCCAACTTTTGGCGATAGTGGCCATCATCGCTGCCATGCTGCTGACGGGCGCCGGTTTGGTGGTGCGTTCACGAAACGCGGCAGCGCTCGGGCCAAATGCGATTGCCGGTCCCAGCCCGGATCCGAACGCATCTCCCGTGGCGACGGCTTCGCCTTCACCTTCGCCCTCGCCCAGTCCGAAGCGAGACACACGCAAACCCGTCAAACCGAGGGACCAAAAAGGCAACTCCCTTGGCAGCAGGTTTAAGAGTGGCGTAAAGAGAATATTCAAGAACCCTTTTTAGAGCACCCTTTTTGAAAACCAATGACGGACAGCAAACTAAAACCATTTAGCGTGGGTAAGACCACTTTTGGAGACGGCAGGTTGACGATCATTGCCGGCCCTTGTGTGATCGAGTCGGAGGAGCATGCGCTGATGATGGCGCGCGAGTGTTCGACGCGCGCGCGTGCGGCTGGATTGGATTTTGTTTACAAGTCGTCGTTCGACAAGGCCAATCGCTCGTCGGTAAAAAGTTTCCGGGGCCTGGGAATGGAAGCGGGCCTCGACGTTTTGCGCACGGTAAAAAAGGAACTGGACCTTCCGGTATTGACCGACGTTCACGATGTTTCCCAGGTTGGGCCAGTAGCCGAAGTTGCAGACGTTTTGCAGATCCCGGCATTCCTGTCGCGGCAAACTGATCTGATCCTGGAGGCGGCGCGTTCCGGGCGCGCGGTAAACATCAAGAAGGGACAAATTCTCGCGCCGCAGGATGCGCGCAACATCGTCGACAAAGCTCGCGCAGTCGGTTGCGAAAAATTAATGCTTACCGAACGCGGCGTCAGTTTTGGTTACAATAACCTCGTGGTAGACATGCGCTCGTTTCCGATCATGCGCGCGTTTGGCGTACCCGTCGTTTTTGATGTGACCCACTCGCTGCAACTACCCGGCGGCCTCGGCCAAGCAACGGGCGGCCCATCGGAATACATCGAACCGCTCGCCCGTGCCGGAGTAGCTTGCGGAGTGGACGCGGTATTCATGGAAGTGCATGAGTGTCCCGAGCGCGCGCCATCGGATGGGCCAAACGCGCTGCCGCTCGAACGGATGGAATCGTTGTTGTTCATGTTGCGCGACATTCATCAGTTGGTGCGCAAGGCACGAGAGTAGCCCGACCGCTGATATCGCCAGGCTGGGAGCGCAGGCATCTTGCCTGCCGTCGTGAAACACCACTTTGTTCGAGCTTTGAGTCGCCCGAAAGAATCAGGAAAACCAATTCAAATATGAAGAGAATTCTCGTAGCCATTCTTTTAGGACTCGCAACTGGTTGGTCGCCGGGTTCAGCACAGGAAGAAGCCCGCGCCGCCTGGCAAATAACCAATTTCGATATCACGGCCAACGTCCAACAAGTGGAGCGTGTCATGAACGTGGTGGCGATCCTTAGCGCTACGAACGTTGGGCGCGGCGCGGGCGTCTCGTTTACGTTTCGGATAAATGCGAAGGCGATCGTTAAGGCGGTCACAGTCAGCGGCGCCAACGCAAAC
>JANMVC010000232.1:0-3150 GCA_031392315.1 Pyrinomonadaceae bacterium
TGATTGTGCATTGGGACGTGCTAACGGCGGTGGGAGCACTGACTGCCATCGTGGGAATGTTTCTGATCGGTTACCCGTCTCTCGCTTCTTTGCGCCGCGCCCAGGTCGAATCCACTCCGCCAGAGCAACTTCCCACCGGTCCCCAGGTTGAGCGGCTATTGCCGACGGCAGGCGATACCGACTTCGTGCCCAGCGTTACCGAACGAACTACCAACTTGCTGCAAACTGAACAACGCGCTCCGAAAGACAATCACCGACGACACGAGAGTTAGACGAACTTTGCTTGCAGCGCAAGGTTAGAGCGCGCTCTGGTTCATAAATATTCTTTCTAATAGACAACCATGCATCGACACCTAGTTCTTTCTTTTGTTCTATTCGCGACTGCTGCGCTTGTTCAGCACGCGGCACCCAACCCGTCAGCGTTTTATTTCACTCACGCCTCACCAATCACTTCGAGTCAGGCGCCGCGGCTCAACTCGTCAGGCTTTGACAGCGCCTACAAGCTGACACTGCGCAATCCCGTCCAGGATAAGAATTTTTATCTGCTAAGTTTGTTTCAGCGGAATCCGGGAGTTCGAAAGCTGTTGAGTAGTAACAAAGCCCTGGGAAAGCTCTCCAGCGAAAAAGTAAGGGCTTTGAGTGCGGCCGCGAATTGCAACGACGTCGCCTGCTTCGATCAGTTGTTTCGTTTCAGTGAACCAGAGATCGAGATGGTGGCAACTGAACTCAAGGTATTGAGCAAGCACGCTGAGTTTAAGAGACTCGCTACGAAAGATTTGCGTCCGTCGGGTGCGTTTATCAAATACGACCGGCAGTCCAATGCAGAGATGTTCGCGGCGGCTTGGAAAGATGCTGCGAATGGAATGAACCGGCTGCTGCGCGTTTATGGTCTGGGCAAGGACCCGTATTACAAGAATATTGATCGGGTCAGCTTTGATGTTTCGAGCGAAGAATACCGCCAACTCCTGAAAGCGAAGCTGGCGGAGATTAAGCCTGCCAAGGGCCCGCTATTCTTTGAACCGACGCTCAGCTTCGCCCTCAAGCTGTTGGAAGCTAATCGGCGCGACGAGGCAGGTCGGTATGAACCACTTGAAGATGGAGAAAACAGAACCTCCGTTCAGGATTTGAAAAACATTAAGTGGAACGATTATCCGTATTCATTCGTTTTAGTGCTGGGCTCAGGACCACAGGATTCTGCCAGGTTAAGCCGGTCAGCGGCCAAAAGGGCTGACCAGGCTGCACAACTATTCCTGGAGGGCAAAGCCCCTTTGATAATCTTGTCTGGTGGCCACGTTCATCCAATGCAGACGCCTTACAACGAGGCGATCGAGATGAAGAAACACGTGATGGAGAAATTCAAAATACCGGAGAAGAGTATTTTGATCGAACCGCACGCACGCCATACAACTACAAATTTCCGAAACGCCGCGCGGCTCGCGTTTCGTTATGGAATACCTACTGATATAAAAGCTCTGGTCACCTCAAGCGAAGACCACATTGCCCTCACGACGAAGGACGGTTTTCGCATTCGTTGTTCCACGGAGTTGGGGTATTTTCCCATGGAGTCTATCACCCGGGTGTCTCCGGTCGCAGCGGAGTTTAAGCCATCGGTCGCGTCATTATTTTTTGATGCGAATGATCCGTTGGATCCGTAAGCAGAAGTTAATATCAACGTTCGTGGTATTTCGTGGGCCTTTTCTGAACGAGCATGCGAACCACGAGTTAGCACGAAGCATCATGAAAGCAAATCGAAGGGAAGCAAATGATTCCACGTAGTCCTAATCAAAAACTTGTTCGCAGAGTAATCAACCTCCGCGTTCTGTTGGGCCAAGCCGGCTTGATATGCGTGCTGCTGTCAGCGCCGCTCGCGGTTCGCGCCCAGCAGATCGTCTGGCCACAGTTTCGCGGGCCAGACTCGAATCCCGTGGGCGCAAATGCGAAGCTGGCCGAACGCTGGTCGAAGACGGAGAACGTCGAGTGGGCGCAGGAAATTCCCGGACGCGGTTGGTCGTCGCCAATTGTAACGGGCGGCAAAGTGTTTTTGACTACCGTAACGACGGAAGGCACGTCGAAGCCGCCGCAGACGGGAACTGAGTACAGCAACGAGTATGCAGCAGAGCTAATGAAGCAGGGGCTCTCGATGAAGGAGATAATGGAGCGGGTGCAGGCGCGAGACATCGAGCTGCCGAAAGAAGTGAAGCTCCACTACGTCCTCTATTGCCTGAATTTGAAGAGCGGCAAGGTGGAATGGCAAAAGGAATTTTACACGGGACAGCCGCCGGGTGGACGACATCGCAAAAACAGCTTCATGTCGGAGAGTCCGGTGACCGACGGAAAGCACGTTTACGTGTATGTGGGGAACATGGGATTGTGGGCGTTTAACCTGAAGGGGAAACCGATCTGGTCCGCTCCGCTTGAAGCTAATCCCATCTACCTCGAGTTTGGGACGGGAAGTTCGCCGGCGCTGGCCGGCAACCTGGTAGTGATCGTAAACGACAACGAGAAGCAGCAGTACATCGCGGCCTTCGACAAAAAGACCGGCAAGCAGGCTTGGCGCACGAATCGGGAGTTGGCCAAGGGAAAGCCGGCGCGTTCAGCATGGGCAACGCCTTTTGTTTGGCGACACGAACTGCGCACGGAGATTGTGGCTGTGGGACCGGAGGAGGTCATAAGTTACGACCTGACCGGAAAGGAAATTTGGCGCATGTCGGGCATGTCAGGGGCGCCCGTGCCGACACCCTTCGCTTACGACGGACTGCTACATATCAATGCTGGGCGTGGACGATCTTTGTTCGCGCTTCGTCCAGGGGCGACTGGCGACATCTCGCTCAAGAAAGATCAAACTTCAAACGAGTATGTGGTTTGGTCGCAACCGCGCGCCGGAACCTATTTGCCGTCGTCCCTGGCCTACGAGGGAGCAGTGTATTCGCTCACTGAGACGGGCATCTTGAGCCGCTTTGATGCCAAGACCGGGAAGCAGACTTACAAGACGCGCATCGATCCGGCCGCAACGGCTTTCACCACGTCGCCCTGGGCCTACAACGGCAAACTCTTCGCCTTGAGCGAAGAGGGCCAGACTTTCGTGATTGGGACTGGCGAGGAGTTCAAACTATTGCATGTGAATGCGCTTGATGACTTCACGCTGGCGTC
>JANMVC010000272.1:0-2858 GCA_031392315.1 Pyrinomonadaceae bacterium
CGAACTAATTCTTTCGCTCACCCGCGACCTCGGCGTGAACCTCGCCGGCGTCGAAATCATCATGAACATGCGCGAGAAGATGGATGCGATGCAACACGAGTTTGAGCGCTTCTTTCAGTATCTCCAGTCACACGCCGACGAGTTAACCAACTTCGTCGAGCCTCCCGCTGAAGGCACTTCCGACGCGCTCGTCCCCATCACCCGCACCGCCGCGCTCCGCCGCCGCAGCATCTCGGTGAGAATTACCAATCAGAACCGCGAACGGTAAGTCGGGCCACCTTCACGATCAACGCCAAAGGCGCTGAGGACCCCGACCGATTACGCAGTCGCTACCGCTTCTAAGGTCTGATACTTGTTTGTCTCAACTGTGCCGTGGTAGATTTCGCTTCGCTGCAGCACTCCCTAAACAAACCCGTTCGACTCCGCGCGTTAGCGGATTTCAGTTACAGATACGACAATGAAACGGCCTGCTCCATCCTTTGTCGCCTCGACGCTTCTCCTGGCCCTGCTTTTCATTGTCGTGAATCTGACTGCAACGGAAGTTGTTTCCGCGCAGGATCTCGACAACGTCACGTTCCACGGTCGCATCGTCGATCAAAACAATGCGGTAATTCCCGGCGCCACGGTCGAGACAGTCCTGGTCAAGACAAACACGATTCGCACTGCCACGTCCGACGATCAGGGTCGCTACCGAATAATCCAACTCGAGCCCGGCGTTTACACGCTGCGCGTCTCGGCAGCAGGATTTGCCACGCAGGAGAAACAAGAGCTGACGACGATTGCCGGTCAGAACGTGCAACTGGATATCACTCTGCTGCCGCAGGGCGTGACAGTTGATCCCATCCTGGTGACATCGGCTGAGACTCCGGCGGTTGATACCACGCGCACGGTCGTCGGCGGCACGGTGACGACGCACGAAGTCGAGGCCTTGCCGGTATCGACGCGTTCACCGCTCGACCTAATATTCACACTTGGCGGCGTAACGGAAGAGCCGCTCTCGACCCGCGACCTGGCTGAAGATCGAAATTCCGCCAACGCCAGCACTCCCGAAGAGGCCGGCACGTTTGCGCTCGCCGGCGGCCCAGCCTATTCCAACAACATCACTATCGACGGTCTGGACAACAACGACGACCGCGCCGCGCGCGAGCGTTTCCAACCTTCGATCGAAGGCGTGGAAGAAGTGCAGGTGATCACCAACCAATTTTCCGCGGAGTATGGCCGCGCCTCAGGCGGGCGCATCAACATCAAGACGCGCGGCGGCTCGAACAAATATCGTGGCCGCGGATTCTATTTCTTCCGCGACGATTGGCTCAACGCAAACACGTTCAATAACAATCGCATCGGCGTTAGCCGGCTGCCGCTGACTGAACACAATCCCGGCTTTACGCTCAGTGGCCCATTCACGCTGCCGAAATTTTTCGGGCCGCTTAGTTACGACGGCAGCAGCAAAACCTTTTTCTTCACCGCCTATGAATACTCGATGACGGCGGATTCGGCGTTGATCGATACTTTCGTACCGGTGGGGCAAAATTCCGCCTTCCCGCTTCCGGCGCCGACTTCCCTCGCCGGCCGGCGTTTTGAAAGCGTGAACGCGCCCGCCGTCAGCGCTGAGATTGCGCCCTACATCCAGGGTCTCGGCACGCCGCAACGCAATCACATTTTCACCACCCGCGTGGATCACAAATTCGGCGACCTGCACAACGGTTCGTTTTTGCTCCAACTCGGTCGCTTGACTGACCTGCGGCAGTTTGGCGGCGGCGATCGACTGGCCGAAGCGCTGCAAGCGAAAACTCGAAGCACCGACGCGATTTCCTATTCAGACAATTTTGTCTTTTCCGCGACTGCGGTAAACCAGGCGCGCGTGCAGTTTTCCCGGCTCACGCCGGCGGTTGAGGCGCGCGGCGGTTCCCGACCCGTGGTGATTATCGACTACGACGCGCCACCGATCCTGCCCGGCGAAATACTTCAGACCGGCACACTCGTCGCCGGTTCATCGACAGTAGGCGCGACCGATCGCCAGGAAAACCGCGTTCAGTTTCAGGACATTTTTGCTTACATCCGCGGTGCCCACTCAATGAAGTTTGGCGGCGACATGCAGCGGATCAAATCCACTTTCATAGATTTGTCAGACGCTTCGGGCACTTACAGCTTCGACAGCGCCGGCGACTTTCTGGCCGGACAAGCCAGCCGCTTTCGGCAAAACTTCCTGACTACTTCCACCCAGCGAAACACCTACGTCGGACTGTTTGCGTCCGACGAATTTCGCCTCGCCTCCAATCTGGTGGTGACCTTTGGCCTGCGTTGGGAAAACGAAACGATCCTCGTGGATCGAAACAACTTTGCGCCGCGCCTCGCCGCCGCGTGGGATCCTTTTAAGAGCGGCAAGACAGTAATCCGAGTTGGCGCGGGAATCTTCTACAACCGCGCACTGCTGCGCACGATTGACGACTTCACGCTCGGCGCACAACAGCGCTTCTTCGATACGGACGATCTGATCGATCCGGCTACCGGCCAGAGAGGCCTTGATAGTTTCCGCCGGGAGTTCATCCGAACCCGCCTCCAGTTTCCGAATGTGCTGACTGCTGATTCGCCCATCGTCCGTCAGTTTGGAGTTTTGAATACGGGCTTCTCGCGGCGTCTCGATCCGGCGCTGCGCATCCCGGAAAGCTATCAGGCAAACGTCGGAATCGAACGCGAGATTGGCAAGACGGTTGTGTTCGAAGCCAACTACACCTGGAATCGCGGCTTGCATCTCTGGCGGGAATTCAATGCCAACGCTCCGCGGGTGCCGGCCGGTTTCAAAAACTTCACCGAGTATCTGGCGTCGCGCGACTTTGTAAATTTTGCCAGCCCGTCGG
>JANMVC010000370.1:0-7285 GCA_031392315.1 Pyrinomonadaceae bacterium
GCAAGCTGCTGCGCTAACTGACCTATAGAAACAGACAACGATTGGCACATGTACAAATACACAGACACATTTTAACAGAGTTTGATCCAAAGTATACATATGAAACATAAGACTGCAAGGGTGACCAGAGCATACAAGCCCATCAGGCCGACAAGTTTTGCGATCAGCGCCGCGGCAGAAGCTCCGGCAAAGTAAGTGATCGATGTCCAGAGATAATGCGTCTTCCAGGTTTCCCAGATTGGCCGGCCCGCCTTCAATGCGCCGCAGATGGCCACGAGTCCGGAGTTTGAGATGTACTGCGCGAGCGCCATGATAGCGACGCAGGCAACAAACTTGGCTGACAGCGGGCCTTGGTTAAGCACAACTGGATCGCCCACCAGGAAATAGATCGCGCCGTAAGTGACCACTGTAGACCAGGCGGCGCAGGCCCAGTTGAAGAGAATGGTTATTGGTTTACGGGCAAACTGCAGCGAAGCGAAGAGCGCCTCGGTGGCCGCCAGCAAGACTGCAACCTTCCAGCCGTAGAGCAGCAGGGTCAGGAAAATAAAAGTGTCCGAGACGGAAATCTTCGATCGAAATTGTGGAATCTCGATTGTTATGCGCGAGCTGAAGATTACTGTCAAAACAGCCAGCACGAGGAACCGAAGATCCATCGCGCTGAGGTGCACTTTGTATGCGGCCAGCAGATAGACGGAGCCACCTACGCAGACCGTGATCCACATGTAGGTTTTCGCCAGCGTCGTGTTGTTTGGCTGAAATCGCATCGGTGAGCTGCGTGGCCCGTGGGAATCGGGCTTAACCCGCTAGCGCGAGCGGGCTAGGTATTTCTGTTTCGTCGGCAAAAGAAGTGGCGACCAGGTTTTCCTCAATCGCCCCAAATTGAACGGGAAACACGTTTGCCAACACAGCTCGCATTCTTACCTGGCCTAGCAGCGTTTCCAGGTAACAGCGAAACTGGTGCAGCGTTGACTCGCGCTCCTGCGACCCAGACGGTAGCGCCATCCGTTCGCAGAAGCTTTCAAACTGCGGCCAATCCGAATACATCAGACACTCCAGGCTATCCTGGCGAAAGTTACCAATGCCGGCGGAGAGTCGCGAACCGGCCTCATCCGTTTTTGTGTTCTCGCAATCCTCAACCAGTTGCAGAAGGCGGGTGATGTCTGCGCAGAGCTGGAGCGACTGGCGGTAACGCATGTCGGAGTTGTTGAATAGTTTGGCCCCGATTAGATCCGGATCAAAGACCATCGCCAAAGTTATGGTTGACTGTTGCAGGCAGTTGGTTAGCACGTCATGAGCTCGATACATCTTTCCAATCACGACATGCTTCGGGTTATCGGTCATCGATGCGAGCGAAGCTGGCTCAAAGACTCGCTGGAGGTCATGACTCAGGGCGAAAGTGATGCCGTCGAGGGTGTCAAGCAATTCCTCGGACATCGAAGAACTACCCAACGCGTCAGTCCGGATGAAGTCGACGAGGGCACGAGCTTCGTCGTGGATTACCTGGAACAAAGCAAACGTTTCATCTGCGGCATCAACCTGGCGCAAGTGACTCTCGATTAGATCAAGGCACTCAATCAAGCCAAACAGGTTCTGGAATACCGTACCTACGATTTCGCGAACTTCAGGGCGTTCAATCTCCAGAATCAAGCGCTCAAGCTGATAGCCACAGCTTCGCGGCCCGGCGGCCACCAGCGAGTAAGGTGACGGCGCAGGCCGACCAACAGACAAGGAATCAGTTGCCGCTGCTTGATTTAAGATGTGTTCTGCTAAGGTCATTTCCGCACGGTGACTCTTGGCTGAGAATCCGTTCCTAAAGGAAAATGGTGTCGTACACTGTACGCAGGTGATAGCCGGCCTGACGGTAGAATCGCAGCGCCTCATCATTGTCGTCGTTTACAAACAGGCACACGGACTTCGCGCGCCACAGCAGCATTCGCGCGAGTTGTGACATGCAACTCTGCCCGTAGCCTTCGCCACGCCGGTCAGGATTTACCCAGATTCCTTCGAGGTAGGTTGTCTCCGGAGTTGTTGAGGCCACCTCAGCTTTGAAGACCAATTTGCCTTCGTCGGTCAAGACCCATGTGCGACCTTGCTCGATCCGGCGCGCGTAGCGTTCAGCAAAGCCCGCGACGTTTTGGTCTCTGGGATCGATGCCGCTTTCCTCGCGGGCCATTTCCGCGTGAACTGGGATTAACAGATCGAGATCACCGCGCGTGGCGAGTCGCAACGCGGAAACGTTTCTTGAAACATCGACCGGCCAACGCAACTCCAGCAGGAGCTGTCTACTCGCACGCCGCATTTGCTGTCCTGACGAGGCGTAGAACTGCCAAAGCTTCTCCAGCTGATTCTCCTCACACATGATCATGTGAGCGGCTTTGCACTTCTGGGCCACCATCGCCAAAGCATGGAGGGCGGAATCGCTTACGGCCTCAATAACGGTGGCATGGCCAATCAGCGCCACGCCTTCCAGTTGTCCAAACGAATTCCGATAGCCGTAGAAGTTTCCGCGATTAAGCGAACTCTCGAGGCCGTTGTCATAAACGATGCCGGCGAAGAAAGCTGCATTGATCCCACGCTGCGCGAGAAAATCCAGAGTCTCCGCTCGTTCAGAATTTGTCAGAGTTTCAATGCCTACGCGCGTTAGTGCCGCAGAGGGGTACCAACTCTCCGCTGCCGTTATTCGCATTAGGGATGAACCGGCCATGATTCGTTACTCAGATTGTTTGCTTGCGCCGTGGGTGGCGGGTTAGGGTCGCGCGTTGCTACTGCATGAAAGCAGTAAGGTCACCGAAGAGAGTGGACCTGGCGAGAATGCTGTCACTGATCAGGACGCCATCTGCGACTAACACGCCATCACTGATCAAAACTCCATCAGCCAACAAAACGCCGTCGGCCAACAACACTCCATCAGCGAGTAACACGCCCGACGGGAGTAGGCTCATTCCGTTGCCGATGACCGAGCCATCGCTGAGAAGAATGGAGTCGGAGATAAGCACACCGCTCGAAATCATCTTGTGGTCGGCGACCAGCACGCCATTAGTTGCGAGCGTGGCATCGCTGATCAAGACACCGGTGCCGTAGATTTTCTGGTAACTCGTGATTAACGACGCGCCCTTCGCATAAGCCTGGTCGGCAACAATTCCCTGGGCCCAGGAAAAGGTTGTGCCGTCAATGGTGGATTGGGGAACCGGAGCGGCCGAAGTCAGCAACGGAGAACCGATCGCCGTGGAATTTGTCAGATCGGCGCGCACAAGCTTCGCAAGTTTCACGGCGCCTTCGATGTTGAGTTGGCCAGCGCCCTGCTCGAGCATATTCACATTTGGAAGCTGCTGTGCCGTGTACATGAGCAGCATCTTAACCATGTTTGGCGTCAGCTTTGGGTTGGCTTGCAGGAGCAGCGCTGCGGCTCCCGCGACCACTGGAGCGGAGACCGAGGTCCCGCTCAAATACATCATTTTCTGGTCGTTCTTCTTGATCGATCCCGCATCCAGCGCCGGATTGTTTTCCACGAGTTCATTGCCTGGGGCTTGCGCCGCGATCACTTTGTTACCGGGAGCGATCAGGTCTGGCTTGATTAGGTTGTCGTAATGACGAACGTCGGAGGCGTCAGTCCAAAAGCTGCGGGTTGGGCCACGCGAACTGTAGGTGGTCACGGTATCGTCGCCGCGCGAATTGGTTCCAAAGGAATTTGAAGCGCCCACGGTAATGGCGGAGGGCTCATTTCCCGGAGCATGGATAGCGCCATACTGCTTGCGGCCAAAAGCGTCCTTGCCGTCGTTGCCGGCTGCCGCCACTACGACCACGCCGGCATCCACCAGGCGTCGGACGGCGAGGCACAGCGGATCGGCTTTGTATGACGAGATAGCCGCACCGCCGAGGCTCAGGTTGACTATGCGGATGTTGTAGCTCGCGCGATTCGAAAACACCCAATTGAGTGCCGACAGCACGGTGGAGGTCGAACTGAGGCCCTGGGAGTTGAGCACTCGAAGATTGATAAGATTTGCGTTAGGCGCGATGCCGGCGTACTTGCGCTTTTGGATTTCTCCATTACCAGCAGCCGTGGCAGCGACGTGAGTTCCGTGGCCATATGGATCGTCAACGCGGTTCTCGCCGGTGAAATCCTGGCTGTAGACCACGCGGGTTGCGAGAGACTTATGGCTCGCATAAATACCGGAGTCCAAAATTGCGATTCCAACGCCAGTGCCGTCCAAAGTCATCTCTGCGCCAGTTGGGTTTGTTTGCGAGCGGATGTCGTCCGCGCCGGTCGTGGAACTGAGGTGTCCGAGTGCGACCACTTCGTCGTCTTCGGTAATCGACTCAACTTCGTTGTGCGAGGCAAGTTCGTCAACCACGTTGGCCGGGAGATCGATTGATGACGCGCCAAAGTTTGAAAAATCTTTCTTGAGGCGGATGCCGTTACGCTTCAACAGTTCTTTCAGGCGAGGACTCTTTTCGCCGTTCAACTGAACGATGACGGAAACGTTATCGGTTAACGATGAACTGTTGCGCACGCGATTGCGCAGCTTATGTCCCACCTTCTCCGCTTTGTCCGCGCGTTTGGCGGGAGCGGCAGAAACTGGGACGCTGGTGCTGATGCGTCCTGTGAGCGACGCGACCACCGCGATGATGGCCAGGTAGGTCAGCAAGGTTCTTGAGGTTGAACGATTTGTTTTCTTCATTAGCGGGCGTCTCCAAACTTCCAATTGTTCAGGTAACTGCCCGATCAATGAAGACTCGGGCGCAGTTCGTTTGGCAACGCTGGTGCCAGAGCGAGACGAATGCTTCAAAGCCCTGCCAGTCAGTGAGTTAAGTAGATTTGGGTGAAACTGGGTTGCGCGTATGCAGTCGGCGAGGAGGTCAGGGTGATTGCCCACCAAATCAATTTGATAGGATTGGTGAATGACCCAAAGCCAATTGGCAGAAGCCATCGAGAGTTTCCGCGACCGTTCGTGGCATCGCGATCCTGAGCTGCGCATTGAGACGGAGATGGCTGCTGAAGGCTTGGTTGAGTCAGTGGGGTTTTGTGCGGCGCTGACCGACTCGCGACGACCAGGCCCATCGCTGTATATCGCAGTGTGCGGACGCCGCGACGCTCACATGCCGCGCAACGTTCAGAAAGATCCGGAGGCGCGGCTTGCCTGGACGCTCAAAGATGACCTGCTGCGGCGCGGCCGTGTCCACTACGGCAAGCTGCGTGGCAACCGCTCGATCTTTGTCAGTCGGCGGCTCCTGCCATATTTCAACGCGGTGTTTGGGATGACGCAGCAACAGGAGCAATCGCTGCTTAGTGAACCGGCGCAGAACATTCTCAAGGTGCTGCGTAAGGAGTGGGAGATGGCAACGCGTGATTTGCGCGCGGTGAGTGGCGTAACTGACCGGCCAAGCTTCAACAAAGCAATTGAGGAACTTCAGAGAGTGTTCAAAGTCGTTCCCAGCGAGGTCGTTTATGAGCCGGTGTTTACTTACATTTGGTCGCTGGCCGAGGGGCGTTTTCATGAGGAGCTGGCGATAGTTGTTGACAGAGAGGTGGCGCTGAAAGAGATTGCGCGGGCCTATCTTCGCGGGGCAGGCATGACCGTGCGAGGCGAACTTGCGCGCGCAACCGGAATATCAAACCCGGAAGCGGGACTTGGGAATTGGGCGTTAGTTGATGAAGGATTCGCGACCCGGGTCGCACCGGGTGTTTACCGTTTGGCTGAACTGACCGGCTAGACTTTCGCTCCACTATTTCGCGGCGCGGCATCCAGTTCCGATTGCGCTAACTCTCGGAGGGCTTCGCGTTCCAGATTTGCCATCTCCAATGCCAACGGCGGAAGCGCCTGAGATGCAGCGAGCCGCCTGAGCATGGAATCCGTTTCAGTCTCGCTCAACTTGCGGTTTGCAGCCGCTTCGATAGCCTGGAGTTGTGCTTTTGCTTCCGACAACCGGAGCGCGGATTCTCGCCGAACGGCATTAACTCGTTCGCGATCTGAAACCAAATCGGTTAGCAGGGAAGTGGTATCGACGCCGCGAATGCTGCGCGTGCGGTTAATCTGCCGTTCAATCCGCAGAACTTCGCCGCGAGATCTGGCGATGATTCGAGTGGCAGTCAGACGGTTCGCCAAAGTCTGGCAATAGGCGTCAGCCAGTAAAGGATTCTTCTGTTTGAGTTCGCGCCAAATCTTCCGCTCCTCCGACGAAAGTTCACCCATAAACCAGGGAACCTCAGCGCCCGTAATGCCATCGGCAGCCAGGCGATCTCTCAAGCGGCCGCGCCAGCGCCGCCGGTAAAACAAGAGCAGGGTCAGCACCAGCAGGCCGACAACCAAACCAAGCCCCAGGGAAACCAAAGAGAGAAGTAGATAGACGGCGGCTGCGTCAGTGGTGGCGGACGCCAGGAAGAACCCGAGAAAAACAATCGGTACCGGCAAAGGAATCAGGGCGAACGAAAGCCATGGAGTCCAGCGCAGGACGTTCGCGAGTCGCTCATCTCGGGGTTTTAGTTTTCCTTCAGTTGGTTGAAGCATACTTTCGTACGGCGAATATCGGGCTTGACGCGTGGATGATCTTAACGGGTAAAGCGACGCATTGCCAGTTTGACCGCAAGCCTGCGACGGTCCACTGATGCTGATGTTGTATAATCCGATTAAGTTGTGATGCGAATAGGAGCAGCTATGAGGCGAGTTCAATTACGGGCGATTGCGGGTGCCTTGGCCGTTGGCTTTTCCATCTTGTTGATGGGGTGCGTGCAAAACAGTTTGGCTCAGTCGGCGAGTGGTTCCGGAGGGAATGGCTCGGGAGGCTCTGCCAGGCCGGTGACTATTCCGCTCACGATTCGAGTTAAGGGAGCGGTACCGACAGGTGAACTTGAATTTAAGACGGTGGATTTCACGGTTACCGAAGATGGCGATCCGCAGACGACATTATCGATGCGAACGATGGGATCGAGCTGGCCTCTCAACCTCTTCGTGCTAATTCAGGACGATGTAGTTTCCTCAATTGGACTCGAGATAAAATCGCTGGCAGAGTTTATTCAACGATTGCCGCGAGGTTCACGAGTTTCAGTTGGCTACTTGCGCACAGGAAGTTTGCAAGTTCGACAAAAGTTTACATCTGACCTCGACAAAGCAGCCAAAGCATTACGACCGCCGATGGGCCTGGCCAGCAGCGCGCCTTACAACCCTTACGTTGAAGTGATCGAAGCGCTGAGGCGGTTTGATTCGCAGCCCGCGGGACGCCGGGCGATCTTGCTGGTTTCAGACGGTATGGATATTTCTCGCGGAATCGACTTCGGCTCGAGTGGGCA
>JANMVC010000492.1:0-2895 GCA_031392315.1 Pyrinomonadaceae bacterium
GGCACGCTGCTGATCGAGTAGACATCGGCAGGCAAGCTGATCAACTGAAAACGATTAGTAACCAGAATCGCAACCGCTCCCAACGCTAAACCGAGAGCAGCCCCCAACGCTCCAACAATCGCGCCCTCAATCACAAAAATACTCATGATGCTTCTGCCGGTAGCGCCAAGCGTGCTGAGGACGGCGATGTCGCGGCGCCGTTCGATGACCACGAGGATCAGCGTGGTCGTAATGTTGAGCGCGGCGATCAGAATTATTAGGGCGATGATAACCGCGCCAATTCGACTTTCGAGCGCCAATGCAGTAAACAAAGGCCGATTCGCCTCCTGCCAATCAACCGTCGCATACGAACTCCCCAATCGCTCACGCACACGGGCTGCCGTTGCCTTCACGTCGTTAATATCTCGCAAGCGCACGCTGATGACCGACGCTGCGTGGGCGCCTCCGGCAAATGCCGCCGCGCTATCAAGCGATAAATAAATCCAGGTTGAGTCGTACTCGAAAAGTCCGGAGCGAAAAATTCCCGCGACGCGAACAGACCTCTTAGTAGAACTGGAAGAACCGGAGCCGGCCGCGATGACTTCCGCCGCATCCCCAACCTCGAGTCCAGTGCGCGCGGCCAACTCAGAACCGATAACAACCGCGGGTCGTTGACCATTCGCCGCAGATGCTTCAGGAATTGTAAAAAGCGGAGTAGCAGAACCGGCGACAAGGGGTTGGCCCAAATCGGCGACTGCCTCCGCGGCAGTGCTGTCTACACCGCGCAGCACCGCATATGCCGAACCCTTCGGCCCAATTACTACGGCGCCGTCGTAAGTAGTTCCTGCCGCGGCTACTACTCCATCAACCGTGGCAATACGGCCCGCGACCTGTCTGTAGTCTGGCATCGGTTGCCCGTCGTTGCGCATGACGGTTAGGTGCGCAGTGCCACCGAGAATCTTGTCGCGCATCTCGTCGCGAAATCCCTGGGCCAGCGACAGAGCAAAGATCAACGCCGCAACGCCAACAGCGATTCCGACCACGGCAATCAAAGCCGTCACGCGCACGAGCCGCCGCTTTTGGCGAGCACGCATGTATCGAAGCGCCAGAAAAAATTCGTATGGCATAAGGAACCAGAAGTCAGAAGTCAGAAGTCAGAAGTCAGAAGTCAGAAGTCAGAAGTCAGAAGTCAGATTGCCATTTGTGAGCTGACCTCTGATCTCTGACTTCTGTCCTCTCCAATTACGAGCTTACGGGCGGACACTTCTTAGTGTCTTCCGGCCGGTTCTCCGGTAGCAGCCTTTCCAATTGCGGCAGATCGGTTGCGCTGGCATCACTTCGTGGCCTTATTTCGTAAATCGTTTCCGTGACGCGGCGAAACGCAAACCGCTGTTGCAAACCAACAATCACCGGAATCTCGTCGCTTTGCCAGCCGCAGGGCAACCACCAACGCGGGTCAGCGTCGAGAAACACGCGCCGGCCACCCTGCAAATAATTCTCGATCTCCGGTACTAAGTTATCGCCGGGCCAACCGCCTCCAGTCCCGATCGTTTCCCAGTTACCAAGTCCGATCGCCTTCCAGTAAGTGACGGCAACTGTCTGCGAGCCTGAAATCATCACCGCATCGCGCGGCAGCTTTTCCAGTTGGTAACGATACTGCTTGCTCATCGCGCGCCGTTCAATAAACTGCTGGCTCGCCGGTCGAATTAACAGACTGAAAACAACCGCGAGCGCCAACACTGCGAACACGCTGGCAATGAAAGCGAGACGAACGCTGGGGAGGCGACGACTCAAGATGCGCATCAGAAAACTTGCACACACGGGCGCCAGCGCCGGGAGACCGGTCAGGAAGTAGCGCCAGTTAACCGATGTACTGTAGTTAAGAAAAAGCAGCAGGTCGGCCAAAAGCCCTGAAAGACCGAGCACGAGCAGCGGCGAAAACCGGCGCTCCCGCCATTCATTCCGCAGCGCAAATAAGATTGTCAGAAACACGACCGGGGCGCTGACAAAGAGATAAGTCAGATAAGGCTTGAGATTTTGCAGCGTGATTGGATGCCGCGCGGTTTCCTGTCGCATCGATTCGCGCCAACCAAACCAAATTGCGCGGTAGTGTTCCGACGTAAGAAACCAATAACCGAACCAGCCCGCGGCGCAGAGCAAAAACAAAAGACACGAGAGCGCTATCAAAAGGACAGTGCGGCGCTTCAGTTTCCAGCCGCAAACGAAAGGAGCCACGACCAGCCAGGGAGCGTAAAAACCAAAGGTCTCGCGCAGGTTCATTCCCAGTCCCAGCAGGGCCGCCCCCAGCATCACCATCCAAGCGCGTTCTTGTCGCCAGCCGCGGTAATGAATAATCAGTGCCGTCGTGAGCAGGAGGATAGCCGGCACGTCCGTCATCACCTGTCCGCCGTAAAGCACAAACACTGGTGAGAAGACTACGAACAGCGCCGCCAGAGTTGCCGAGTGGATCGATCCGGTAAAATCGCGAGCCAGGACCCAACAGGCAATCACCGCAAAGGGAGCCTGCGCCACGACCGCATACTTGAAAATCAGGTAGGCGCTTTCCGGCTGCACGTTGAAAAGCCAATGAGCGATTTCATAAAGCGCGTGGTTACCAAAGATGAAAAGGTTGCGCCCGAGGGCCATCGACGAGGGATAGCCGGACAGCGACAGTATCGTGTAGTCCATGCCGTCCCAGTCGCCAATAAATGGATCGACAAAATAGAGGACCAGCAGGAGCGCGGTTAGAACAGGAATGAGCCACCAGGCCCAGGCACTCCAGAATGTCGGTGATGAAACGGAGGGCGTCGCCGCCACGGATGGTGAACGCCGAGATGGATTGTTAGCCGTTGCGGGCTTGCTTGTCGCTGGGTGTGTCGGATTCAACGAGTTGGGTTTCAACTGGAGGCGCCGGTC
>JANMVC010000503.1:0-3513 GCA_031392315.1 Pyrinomonadaceae bacterium
ATCATGTGTGGCCAAACTTTGATCCTGTCCATAAAAACTCTCCTTCTCGATTTTCGAAACGAGTCCGGCAAACTTCAGTTTGGCGGCATCGTTGCTTAGTCAAAACTGTTTACCGGGAGACTGTGGCAAGGACTTTGCCCGCAGTTTGCTTTGGATTGAGGATTTGCTGGAGACATGCCTCGGGCAACACTGGATCAGGGCCATCGCTGGCAGACGGGAGCGGCAGCCATCGTTTGCGCACACTCTTGCAAGGAGATTACTAAGGAAAGAATAGCGCCGCCCTGATAGAGGCAGGCTCCGGAGTGGTGTGACGTACCCATTCAGGGCACGGAGTTTGACTAAATGGTTGCGGCGAGGCTGGCCATTCACCTAATCGAAGTGACCTTCTTTGTGGCTACCATCGATTCTGAGAGCGTTGCCTGCGCTAAAGTTCTGACGATGTTTTTTGCTTGTGGCTGTTGCTTACCCTCGGGCGGGTCACTATAATGCGCCACATTCCAAGCGCCCATTTCTGAAGGATTGACGCGATAGCCGAGCAAACGTATCTCTAACGCACGCACTTAATCATTCGCGGCCGATACGCCGACTTACGGAAAATTACTCTAATTCATGTCTACCCCAATTAGATGGAAACAATCCCGTCGCGCCGCCGCCGTTGACGCGCGCACTGACGGGCGACCTCCGACACCCTTGCGAACCCTCGCGCTCAACCTTGGTCAGGCCGCGCGCCTGGCGCTCTCTGAGCCCTTCCGGCTCACCGTCGAACACCATAAGATTTTTCTCCGGCGTTTGCCGAAAGCATTCGACGGTTTGCGCGTGGTTCAACTGTCAGATATCCACCACAGCCCGTTCACCAGCCGCGAACAGATCGAACGCGCCGTGGACACAGCCAACAGTCTCCAACCGGATATCATCGCGCTCACCGGTGATTACGTTTCCAAGGAGAGGGCCTATGCAGCGCCCTGCGCGGAACTAATGGGACAACTGCGAGCGCGTCATGGCGTCTACGCGGTGTTGGGCAATCACGATCATTGGACGGATGCGGCGCTCGTCACCGACCTCTTCCGCGCGGAAGGCATTACGATGCTGGTCAATCAGGGAATGCGCTTCGAGAAAGATGGCGCGGCCATCTGGCTGGCGGGCGTGGACGACACGATGGTCGGGTTGGAAGATATATCGCTCGCGCTCGCCGGCGCCGGCGAAGATGAGTTGAAACTTCTGCTGGCCCATAACCCGATCATCCTGCGACGGGCCGCGCGCGCCGGAGTGGATCTGGTGTTGAGCGGGCACACCCATGGCGGCCAAGTGAATCTGCGGCCGGAACGCAGCGCTTCGGGCAAGCCGCGGCGGCGTCTGGTAAAGGGACTGGCGAAGCGCGGCGAAACACAGATATATATCACCCGCGGACTCGGGACCGTGGTCTTGCCCGTACGATTTGGATGCCCCCCTGAAGTTTCTTTGCTTGAGTTGCGAACTGCCTGAAGTTGTAACGCAAACTGTTAGTTTGCGGGTCGTTCGCTGGACCAACGCCGCGTGTAATCCTACGAACCGCAAACTAACAGTTTGCGTTACAAAGTTTAATGTCGTCCTCCCGGATTCTTACCGTTCCCAACCTGCTCACCATCTTCCGGATGGTGCTGATTCCTGTTTTTGTCACCCTGCTTTTCTATCAGCGATTCATTCTCGCGCTCGCGGCTTTTGTGATCGCCGGATTGACTGACGGGCTCGACGGCCTCTTGGCGCGGCGATTCGATCAGGAGTCGCAACTCGGCACTATCCTCGATCCCATCGCCGATAAGTTGATGCTGGTGACCGCGTTCATCGTCTTGTCCATGCGCAGTGTCTTCCCGCAACCGCTGCCGAGCCATCTACCCGTGCCCTTTTGGGTCACCGTCGCAGTGATTAGCCGCGACGTCTTCATCATCGTGGGCGCAGCCGCCATCAACATCATGACGGGATTCCGCGGCTTTCGTCCTTCCTGGCTGGGCAAATTCAACACCACCGTTCAGATCGTGGGAATTACTACGATAATGTTTGCCGCCAGCGTGCCCTATTACACCGGGCTTTACCTCCCAACAGTTTATGCCGCCGTTTTCGCGTTGGCCCTGCTGTCCGGCATCCATTACGTCTTCTTTGTTTCGAAGCTCATGAACGATGACCGAAACAAAACCCCGCCTCCATCTCACAACGAACCGAACGTCTAACCATCTAGACTCGACCCATCAGGCGCTCAGAGTACAACCTTCAGGTTGCCGACCCCCCCAAGGATGCCGGCGCAGATCGGAGGCTAAAGCCTGTACTCTGAACACCTCTCCGCAGCCATTGCGTGGCCACTCACAAAGTTGACAGCGGGACACTCAGGTATTATATTACCGCTCCATTCAGATAAAGTTGTGGGTGGGCTATTAGAAAGTTAAAAAGTCCTGCAAAAGTACTGACGCCGGGTTGCAAACGGGCACCACCGACGTACGAGAAGCGGGCAAAATATCGTTTTGGAGAACAAAAGATGAGCAAGATTATTGGAATTGACCTGGGAACGACCAACTCGGTGGTGGCTGTCATGGAAGGCGGCGAGCCGACCGTTATCACAAATTCAGAAGGCGGCCGCACCACGCCCTCGGTCGTGGCGTTTACCAAGGACGGCAGCCGACTGGTCGGCCAGGTGGCAAAGCGCCAGGCCGTTACGAACCCGGAAAATACAGTCTATTCAATTAAGAGATTCATGGGCCGGCGCTTTGATGAGGTGACGGAGGAGATCAAACAGGTTCCCTACACAGTGAAGGCCGCAGGCACGGGCGACGTACGCATCGGCGCCGGCGGCAAGGAATGGAGCCCGCCCGAAATTTCGGCCATCATCCTGCAAAAGATGAAGCAGTCGGCTGAAGACTATCTGGGCCAGAAAGTGGAC
The DNA here is from genome assembly GCA_031392315.1 of Pyrinomonadaceae bacterium. Taxonomy (GTDB): domain Bacteria; phylum Acidobacteriota; class Blastocatellia; order Pyrinomonadales; family Pyrinomonadaceae; genus PSRF01. Next base: position 2,909 of record JANMVC010000503.1, read on the forward strand.
AAGGCGGTAATCACCGTCCCTGCCTATTTCAACGACGCGCAACGCCAGGCCACCAAAGACGCGGGCAAGATTGCTGGTTTGGAAGTTATGCGCATCGTCAACGAGCCGACCGCAGCGGCGCTCGCCTATGGTCTCGACAAGAAGGCTGACGAGACGATTGCCGTGTTCGACTTCGGCGGCGGTACGTTTGACGTTTCCATCCTCGAGGTTGGCGAAGGCGTGGTCGAAGTGAAATCGACCAACGGCGACACGCATCTTGGCGGCGACGACATCGACGAACGCCTGACGGAATGGATCATCGAAGAATTTAAGAAAGACCAGGGCATCGATCTTTCCAGCGACAAGATGGCTTTGCAGCGCCTGAAGGAAGCTTCGGAGAAAGCGAAGATTGAACTCTCGAGCACGATGGAGACGGAGATCAACCTCCCATTCGTTACGGCCGACCAGTCGGGTCCCAAGCATCTCGCGATGAAACTGACGCGGGCGAAGTTTGAGCAGTTGATCGATCCGATTCTGGTTCGACTCAAGGGACCGGTGCAGCAGGCAATCAAAGACGCCGGGCTCGACGCCAAGAAGATCAACGAAGTGGTTTTGGTGGGCGGCTC
>JANMVC010000559.1:0-3039 GCA_031392315.1 Pyrinomonadaceae bacterium
TTCACGAAAAATTTGGTAGTCGCGCGGGTAAGAATAATCCGCTGCAGAGCTGGCCTACAAGATAAATCGGCGACTCGAGCCGGCCGTGTGTGCATCAACCATCGCAGACTCGGGCTTCTGCGAGTCGGTAGTGGGTCAGATTCAAATAGTGGCACGGGCGTCCCGCCCGTGAATCACGCGCAAGATGCGCGTGCCACATTCAAACTGCCCCCACTACTTGAGAGTCGGTGAAATTGACTTCCGGCGCCAAGGTCTCATAAGGTTGTGCTGATCCAAATATTTCGCTACGCCAGCCTGCTTAGGTTTTCCAATCGTCTTCTCCAGGAGCTTCCATCAATGCAAAACGCCACTCGCGTTACGTCGCGCTCGATCGTCAAACTGGCTGCCATACTAACTTTGATTGCAGCCTTAGCCGCGTCAGCCTTCAGTCAGCAGGGTTACAAGAAACCGCCGCAGGATGTCCTGGACATTCTCACCGCGGCAGTGACGCCGACGGTGTCCGTGAGTCCCGCGCGCGACGTGATGCTGCTGAGCACCGGACTTCGCTATCCGCCGCTTGCCGATCTGGCGCAGCCGATGCTGAGACTTGCTGGTCTGCGCATCAATCCAAACACCAATGGCCCACACCGTTATCAATATGCAGTGGCCCTAACGCTCAAACGAATTAGCGACGGCTCCGAAATCAAGATCGCTTTACCACCCGGCGCAAAGATTGGGGCGCCGGAGTGGAGTGCAAACGGAAAGCAGTTTGCCTTTACGAACACTTCCAACACCGGGATCGAGCTTTGGGTCGGAGACAGCGCCAACGGAAACGTGCGCAAGCTCAAAGGCGTGAGCCTCAATACCGTCGAAGGCGATTCGTTTCAATGGATGCCGGACAATAAAAATCTGTTGGTCCAATTGGTGCCGGCCAAGCGGCCGGCGGCCCCGGTAGCGTCGGGCATTCCACGCGAACCCAACTCGCAGGAGAGCTCCGGCAGACCAGGGCCGGTACGCACGTTTCAGGATTTGTTGAAAACGCCACACGATGAAGACCTGTTCGAGTTTTACGCCACCTCGCAGCTGGCGCTGGTCGATAGCAGCAGTGGAAAGATTACGGAAGTGGGCCAGCCGGCAATCTTTTTCAACGAAGACGTCTCACCCTCCGGCCAGCATGTACTGGTGACTCGCATCCGTCGTCCGTTTTCGTATCTCTACACCGACAGTTCCTTCCCGCGCGAAGTGGAAGTGTGGGACTTGAAAGGGAAGTTGGTTCATAAGCTGGCCAGTCTGCCGCTCCAGGATCAGGTGCCGATTGATGGAGTGGTTACTGGACCGCGGTCGTACCGTTGGCGGCCGACTGACCCGGACACACTCGTTTGGGTTGAAGCCCTTGATGGCGGCAATCCGAAAAAGAAGGTGACGCACCGCGATCGAGTCGTGATGTTAAAAGCTCCTTTCTTGAGCGCGCCTGTTGAGTTAACCAGGACTGAGCACCGTTTCTCCGGCGCCACTTTTGGAGAGAAGGACGGACTGCTCCTTGTGTCGGACTTCGACCGGGATCGCCGCTGGGGCAGAGCGTTCATGATGAACGCGGACAAGCCGGGCGACACGCCAAAGCTCATCTGGAGCCGCAGCAGTCAGGATCGTTATAGCGATCCCGGCACGCCGCTCACCCGCGTACTGCCAAACGGCAAGCGCGCAATTTTGCAAAATGGCGATTGGATTTTCCTGACCAGCACCGGCGCGACGCCCGAAGGCGATCGGCCGTTCCTCGATCGCTTCAACTTGCAAACTCAAAAATCGGAACGGCTCTTCCGGAGCGACGCCACCCAATACGAGACAGTGGTTGCCTTGCTGGATGACGACGCTCGGAAAGTGATCACCCGGCATGAAAGCCCCATCGCCGCGCCGAATTATTACCTACGCACCCTCGGCATGCCCGGCAGCAATCCAATCATTCAGCTAACTAAATTCCCCGATGCGACGCCGCAGTTGCGCGGGATCAAGAAGCAGTTGGTTACTTACAAACGCGCGGATGGTGTGCAGTGTTCGTTCACCCTCTACCTGCCTCCGAATTACAAAGAGGGCACGCGTCTCCCCACCGTCGTCTGGGCGTATCCGTTGGAGTTTACCGATCCAGGAACCGCCGGGCAGGTGACTGGCTCAACCCAACGCTCCACCCAAATCGTTGGTTCGTCGCACCTCTTTTTCCTGTTGCAGGGATACGCAGTGCTCGACAACACCACGATGCCGGTAGTCGGGGATCCGGAAACGGTCAACAACACTTACGTCGAACAGATTGTGATGAGTGCGAAAGCCGCGATCGATAAGGCCGCGGAAATGGGTGTGACTGATCCTGAGCGCGTCGGCGTGGGTGGTCACAGCTACGGAGCATTCATGACGGCAAACCTCCTGGCGCATTCAGATCTATTTCGCGCCGGCATCGCGCGCAGCGGCGCTTACAACCGCACCTTGACGCCGTTTGGTTTTCAAAGTGAACGGCGCACGCTTTGGGAAGCGCCCGAGATGTACATCAAGGTTTCACCCTTCATGGTGGCCCACAAGATCAATGAGCCGATCCTGTTTATTCACGGTGAAGCTGACGACAACACGGGAACGTTTCCGATTCAATCGGAGCGGATGTATCAGGCCGTGCGCGGCCATGGCGGGACCGTGAGGTTGGTCACTCTGCCGCTCGAGGCCCACGGCTATGCTGGACGCGAAACAATCGAGCATGTCCTTTTTGAAATGATCACTTGGTTTGACAAGTATGTGAAAAACGCGCCGGCGCGCTCGAAGCAGCAAGCCGCGACGAAATGACGATCAGGCTGAGCTTTAGGGCATGAAGGCGGCACAGCCGTGCGCGGTTCCGTTGCGCGACCGCAAGCGCGCCGAGTTACGCTGAAAGCGTTGGCGAATTCCAGCCCAGGGTTGCTGCAACCCTGGGATTCCAGTCGAGAAAAATTCTTTCGTGAACTCTGAAGGAGTTCGCGAATTCGCGTTAACTCTTTCAACGTAAGTTCAAGCAGCTTTCGTTTGAAACGTATTCCATCCAAT
>JANMVC010000584.1:0-2371 GCA_031392315.1 Pyrinomonadaceae bacterium
TCGAAGATTGCCGTCGATAATCCCGAGGCGACCGAGTATAAACAGGCCCTGGGAGGCATCGTCATGGACCTCTATACAACTGTTCGTAATTTCACGGGCCGAACGCTGGTTGGGCTGGAAGTCAAAGGGATGGTCGTTGACCATCAAGGGCAACCTGTCAATCAGAAAACTGTTGTTGTTATTCCCACGACCAGGCAAGCTGAATTGGAACCTAATCGGACAATGCTGGTGCAGGTAAGATTGGAAGGGATGACTGACCAGGACGATCGGGCCAACATCAAGATGGAAGTAACCGGATTTATTTTTAAGTAGAGCTTACGATTTGACCCCGTTCGCGGGTTCTTCCACAAACAATTCTTCCAGCGACTGCCGCACAGGTTGAACGGAGATGAGTGTCCCTTCAGCTTTTCGCAAAGCCGCCAGCACGCGATCGACGTCCTTCTCGTCAGTCACCTCAATTCGCAATCCGGCGGGAGTCGAATTCAAACTAAACTCGCCTTGATCACTTAAGTTGCTCTGGAGAGTGGCGGCGTCGGTCCCGCTTACCACCACTTCGATCGAATTCTGCCCACTGACTTGCCGGCGCAGATCGTCAAGTGCGCCTATTTGCGACAATCGCCCACCCTTAAGAATTGCCACTCGATCGCAGAGCACTTCGATGTCCGACAGAATGTGAGAACACATGAAAACTGTCTTGCCATCCTGGCGCAGCGACGCAATCAGATCGCGCACTTCCCGCCGGCCAATCGGGTCGAGTCCGCTCATGGGTTCATCGAGAAAGACAATCTCGGGATCGTTAATTAACGCCTGTGCCAGCCCAACCCGCTGCAGCATTCCCTTCGAGAACTTTCTCAACTGCGTCTTCCACCTGGTTTCCATCAGTCCCACGCGCGTCAGCAACTGCCGGGCTCGCTCGTCGCGCTCGGGCTTGGGAATTCCGCAGATGTCGCCGCAAAAACTGAGAAACTCGAGGGCGGTGAGGTAGTCGTAGAAGTATGGATTCTCAGGCAGGTAACCGATGCGCGAGTGCATCGATACGTCTGCAATATCGCAATCCAGGATGCGGGCCGTTCCCGAAGTGGGAAAGATCAAACGCATCAGCAGCTTCAACGTCGTCGTTTTTCCAGCGCCGTTGGCGCCCAGGAAACCAAATATCTCACCTCTGTTTACCGTCAGCGAAAGCCCGTCGAGGGCGCGAACTTTTCGTTTGCGCCAGAAACCAATCTCGTAGTCCTTGGTTAGATTTTCGATTTCAACGATTGAATTCATAATGCCTTTTCAGACGGTTTTCCATGGCTTCATTTTCGCGGCACTTCCGAGTCAGGGCCGAGTTCTACTTCGCAACCAGATGTCACCAGAACATACGCAGTCCCCGACGGGTCGATCGGCTCTCCCTTCGAGTCCATCGGAAATCGTAAGGAGCGCAGCGCGGGTGTGATCTCACGCCAGGCCGACGGACATCGACCAGCCCTGGACTGATATAACGACAACACTTTGCGTAGCCCGTCGCGTTGATCTAGGGAATCAAGTTGGAGCAAACGCCGCCGCGCCATCTCCTCCACTTCCTGGTCTTCAGCCTGCTCAAACATGCGTCCATAAATCTCGCGCGCCACGTCCCGACTGCCGCCGTCGGCCAGCATCCGTGCTTTCATCGCTTCCATCCAGCGGGGCGCGCCGGGAATTGCCGCACCTTCGTTGTAAGTTTCGCCCGCTGCCTGAAAATTTTTCTGCTTCCAATAGATGTACCCCAGGTGTTGGTGAAACCGCCACACGGAAGGATTGGCCGCGATGCCCTTCTTCATGATTTGAATCGCGCGCTCGGGGTCAACATCTGCGAGGACTACGGCGGCGTAGAGATACGGTTCGCGAAACTGCGGGTCAACTGTCGTCGCAGTGTCCAGCAACGGCGCGAGCAAAGTCAGGTTGAGTTGGCCCAAACTGTCTATGGGCATGTCGATTGGGTGGTCGATGATCTTCTGGCCGACATACTGGAGCGAGCGCATCCAATACCAGTCTGCCACCAGGCCGTTGAACCCAAGGCTCAGGCGTCGCACCGTGTTGCCGGACAGGTACAACTTTTCTGCTTCCACGGCGGGTGCTTGAGTCGGACGTTGAGACTCGATCCTGCGCGCGAGTAATACCACTGCTCCCATTCCTGCGACGAGCATAACTACCAATGCCAGCGTCGAACTGGATTGGTCGCGTCCCGCGCGGGGAGAGGTTTTGGCTGAAGTGTTCACTTGAAGTTTCGGCGACTGAAGATAAGTGTAGCCGCAGACAGGATGACGACTATGTAGGCTAACGCATAGAGAGCCGCGGTTAACAGGCTTGCGCCGGTGGGCATCTGCCCGTGCGCGGCCGGAGTTATGTA
>JANMVC010000585.1:0-21214 GCA_031392315.1 Pyrinomonadaceae bacterium
TGGAACCGTTGTCAGCGAGTTGCCAAACTGGACCAGACCGCCGGTGACACTTCCCGACGCGGCTCCGACAACGTAGTCGTTCGGAATACTGGTGGGGTTCTGCAGAATGATTGTGCCGGCGCTCATCGTGAAGGAAGAGCCAGTCGCGTGAATGTCGAAGGAGCCATACGATCGGCCTCCCGAAGAAATGTCTGAGTTCACGCCGATCATAGCAATGGTGACGGTGCCACCGCTCTGGCTATAAGTCGTTGTGCTGGTCGATCCCAGAGACCCCACGCTCGAGCCTTGCAGAGGTCCGGCGATATTTAGGGCGCCGCCCTGAATATCAATCGTTGAGCCGGTCGAATAAATCAGGCCGAAATCTAACGCGTTTCCGATGTTGTAGGTTCCCTGGGAAACTCGCAGCACCCCGCTGAGATTCATGTCCCCGCCCTGCGCGGTGACAGTCGCATTGGGGTTATTAATCCAGATTCCTTCGTCCGAGTTGATTGTGTAGGAAGCTGAGGAAAAGAAATTATTGCTGAGCGTAAACGTGCCGGAAAGCTTGAAAATCCCTCGCGTTAGAGTCAGAAAGGGCGATGGGACCACGAAGTTAGTTGATGTGATCTCGACGATATTATTGTTGGCTGCTCCGGTATTATTGACAGTGATCAGGTTGAATTGAGTTGTGCCACCCGCACCGCTGACAGTCTGGTTCGCGCTGCCGTTGAAGGTAGTGTTCATGGTGGCGCTGCCGATGACGGCGTCGAAAGTCCCGGCGTTGGCGAGGCTGCCGCCCAGGACGAAGTTGTTGCCGCCATTCCCCGCAGTCTGAATGGTTCCACCGCTATTTATCGTCACGGTTCCGGTCACCGTAAGGGTCCGATCGGAGTTATCTTCTCCGACTGTCAAGGTGCCGGAGACCGTAAGACTAATCAGATCCTGGCTGCTGGTGTTCAGAATCATCGTCGAGCCGCTCGGAATTATTACCGCGTCGCCGTCTGCCGGTACCCCGGAGGGGCTCCAGGATCCGTTTGTGTTCCAGTTGAGCGTTCCTGCGTTCGCAGTCTTTGTCGCAGCTTCCGCGGACGAAGCAGTCAGCAGCAATCCGGCAATCAGCACTGCCACGACGAGGCTCAACCGACCTGCGCGTTCGCGAACACGTCGAGCCCTGCGCTCTGTGGCTTTCCCAAGTCGATTGGAGCTGAGATTCAAGGCAATTACCTCTAAAACATTGACCCGAAAGCGACTGCCGCGCGAAACCGAAGGCTATGCGCAACGCCTGGTGCCTGGATTGCAGCCCGACGGAGAGTCGGCGCAGACCCCTGAACAACATTCCGAGCCGGTGCTACATGGTTTGCACCTGGCTCCACAAGAGACAGCAGCTTGGACCGCCGTCGGAGCCGCCATCGACATCACGATAGGCAGCGCGATCGCTGCGCCAATCCCAATCCGTCGGACCGCGTCTCGCCTCGACATTCCGCGCGGCGACATCATCTGCTCCGGCCAAACCGCGTCCTCCAGCAAATGACTACGCCGTAACTCCGCCAACCCCAGCCAAATAAACCCGGCCTCGCCCTTCGTGCCTGTTTCGGCCTCAAACGCGGCGGCCAGACCGGCGACAGTCCTTTTTCCATCGCATAATCGCCAAATCGTGGCAGAAGACGAGTTGAGACAGTGTGCCTGGTCGCGCGCGAGGTCGTAAACGAGCACTTCATCCTCGACTTCCTTGATCACCAGTCTCTCGGTGCGCCCTAACGGGAAGAACTCTTGGGGATATGGTTTCATGGGAGCCCCCCCGCGTTCTGACAGGCAGCCACTTTTGCGGGAGTACCGGAAAATAGGCTAGGGATTATGAGAACAATCGGGTTGCGCTTCTGCATAGGGGCAATTCGGAAGCCAAGACGATCCTCGCGAATGAACTTTTATCTATGCCCGTCAATCCCGACGGGAGGCTGTGATTGGCCGTCAAACGAGCTTCGGCACTTGCAACCGTTAATCGAATTAAGCCCGTATTTCTAGGCTCAAGAGCAGACCCAAACTGCGGCAAACTATCACCGTTTTGTTACGTATGTCAAGTAAATTGTCAAGCTTAACGGGCTAACTGTTTATATAGCACGCTTTGTCTCTTAGTTCTACTTTAACTAAGCGGGGTCTTAAGCAGTTTGTACTGCTTCCGAGCACCTCGATCGCCCCACGATTAACTTGTCGATGTTAGTGGTTGGGGACCAAACCGTGTTGGGGAAAAAGTACACAACCCTCCGTGTAAATTCAGGTGATCTTCGCCTCGGCAGCGAGTCCCAGGGGTATGGGATCTGGGGAATCGATACTGCCATCAGACATTCAGAAACAGCGGAAGTTACGGATTTCTTTGACCCGCGTTGCAACTGCTGCTATTTTCGGTGCCCAACGTGAAACCGACCACTGCTCCGGCAAAATATCCGCAATCGCCAGGAAACAACCCCAAGTTGAGGGCTGACACGTCGTTTCGAGTCCGTGTTCCAAATTCACTGAAGGAAAAGAAGCATTCGCAGCTACCGGAGAAACCGCCACTCAAATGGGCTGGGGGCAAACGATGGCTGGTTCCCTACTTCGCCCCGCTTTGGCAGAGCCACACGTCAAGGCGATATGTGGAACCCTTCTGCGGCGGGCTCGCGTTGCCGCTGTCATTGAGGCCTGAGCGGGCACTCCTGAACGACATCAATCCCCACCTCATAAACTTTTACATAGAACTGCAGCATGGACTGGATGTTACGGTAGAAATGGAAAACGACCGCGCCAGCTTTTATGCCGGACGGAACCGTTTTAATGATCTAGTCAGGACGGGGAAATGGCAGGGTGCAGAAGCGGCACAGCTCTTCTACTATTTGAATCGCACCTGCTTCAATGGTCTCTGCCGGTTCAATCAAAGCGGGGAATTCAATGTCCCATTTGGGCGTCATACCTCGATCACATATGTTTCGGACTTCCGTCAATTTCCGGCAGTACTGAAGAATTGGACTTTCTCCAATATCGACATCGAATCGCTACCAGTTCGGCCGGATGACTTCATTTATGCCGATCCGCCTTACGACGTGGAATTCACGACGTATAGTGCCGGTGGGTTTAGTTGGGACGACCAGGTGCGCACGGCCCAATGGCTGGCGGCGCACCGGGGGCCGGTGGTCGTTTCAAATCAAGCCACATCTCGAATCGTTCGACTTTACAAAAAACTTGGCTTTAGGGTGGGTTATCTTGATGCGCCGAGGCGGATTAGTTGCACCGGTGATCGGGCGGTCGCAAAAGAGGTTTTGGCTGTAAAGAATCTGGATTAGAAATCGCCCCTGCTCGGAGAATCTGTCGCGCTAATTGCAGTTCATATTTCATTGTTCACTGGAGGCTCTCAATGTTTTCGTTGCCGACGCGCTTGATGGCACTCACTCTGGCAGTTTTCATATTTGGGCCACTTTCGTTGGCCCAGGATGCGACGACCACCAAAGCGTTGCACTATCTCTTCGCGCGCGAGTGGGAGCATGACCTGCGCGAAAGTCCCACGCGTGCCTCTCAATTAGGCGACCGGCGTTGGAATGATCGCTGGACTGACATGAGCCTCGGAGGAATCAAGCGCCGTCACGATCATGACCAACAACTGCTCGCCGAACTGGCGAAGGTAGACCGTGCAAAGCTCTCCAAAACCGACCAGCTCAATTACGACCTTTTCAAGAAGACCATAGAATTGTCGATTGAAGAGTTTAAGTATCGCTGGTATCTGGTGCCACTGAACCAGCGGGGCGGCATTCAATCACAGAATGAACTGGCCGATTCGCTTCGCTTCACAACTGTTAAGGACTACGAAGACTGGATCGCCCGGCTGAAAGCGTTTCCCGTCTACATGGATCAGACCATCGCGCTGATGCGCGAGGGCATCCGCGCGCGCATGTTGCTGCCCGAAGTGATTATGCAGCGCATTCCCGCCCAAATAGATCGGCAAATCACCAGCAGTGCCGACGAGAGCCTTTTTTACAAACCCTTCAAACGATTCCCTGCTTCGATCCCGATTGCTGATCAGGAACGGCTGATGAAGGACGCCCTGGCTGCGATTGGTTCGAACGTCATTCCTTCGTACCGAAATTTCAAAAAATTCTTTACCGAAGAATATCTACCGGCTTCCTACAAAGAGGTCGGCGCGTGGCAAATGCCGGAAGGCGCAGCCATGTACGCCTTTCTGGTGCGCAAATACACGACGACAAACACGACTCCGCAGGAAGTTCACGCCCGGGGCCTCAGTGAAGTAAAGCGAATTCGCGCGGCGATGCACGAGGTGATGAACCAGGTCGGCTTCAAAGGCTCGCTCCAGGAGTTTTTTGTTTTCCTCAGAACTGACAAGCGTTTCTACTACACCACGCCGGAAGAGTTGTTTGCGGCTTATCAGGCAATCTCCAAACGCATCGATCCAAATCTGGTCAAGGTTTTCAAAACCCTGCCACGCATGCCTTATGGCGTGGAACCGATTCCCTCCGCAATTGCCCCCGACACCACGACTGCCTATTACCGCCAACCTGCCGCGGACGGCTCGCGCGCCGGCACATATTTCGTAAACCTGTTCCAGCCGCAGTCCCGGCCCAAGTGGGAGATGATGGCGCTCTCCTTGCACGAGGCCGTGCCGGGACATCACTTGCAGATCGCGCTGGCCCAGGAGCAGGGCGACATACCAAACTTTCGTCGTTATGGCGGCTACACTGCTTTTGTAGAGGGCTGGGGTCTCTACGCGGAATCTCTAGGCGAGGACATGGGCCTTTACGACGATCCCTATGCGAAGTTTGGACAGCTCGCTTATGAAATGTGGCGCGCCGTCCGACTCGTGGTTGACACCGGCATTCACGAGATGCACTGGACCCGCAAGCAGGCCATCGACTATTTCATGGACAACTGTCCCAAGCAGGAGCTCGACATAATCAATGAAATAGACCGTTACATTGCCTGGCCGGGACAGGCCCTGGCTTACAAAACTGGCGAGCTAAAAATCAAAGAACTGCGCGAGCGCTCCACTCGCGAACTGGGTTCCAAGTTTGACTTGCGCGAGTTTCATGAAGTCGTGCTGGGATCGGGCGCTTTGCCACTTGATGTATTAGAGCGCAACGTGGTCGAGTGGATCGCGGAAAAGAAGAAGGTTAACTAATTGCAGAACAGACCCGTTTGCCAACCCGGAGACCAACGCTCTTGAGTGATGCTAATCGCACAAGTTGGCAGCCGGAGTTCATCTATCAAGATGGCGCGTTTCAAAGCGCCGGAGCCCTGGTCTGCGATGACGACGCTCAAATCGTTGGTCTCCAAAAGACTGGTGACGCTGACAACGCGATTCAACTGGCAGGTCGCGCCCTGCTCCCCGGACTGGTTAATGCCCACTCCCACGCCTTCCAACGCGTAATTCGCGGCCGCACTGAATACCGCACAGCGCACAACAAAGACAGCTTTTGGACCTGGCGGGAGATGATGTACAGCGCTGCCAACCGCCTGACGCCGGAAGATGTTTACGACGCCTCGCGGATGGCGTTTCTGGAAATGGCCTTGAGCGGAATCACTTCCGTGGGCGAATTTCATTATCTGCACCACGGGCCTGGCGGCGTTGCTTATGAAGATCCAAACCTGCTGGCGAAAGAAGTTGTGCGCGCGGCGAATGATGTGGGTTTGCGGATCGCTCTGCTGCGCGTGGCATATGCCCGTTCGGGTTTTGAAACTGAAGCGAACCAGGAGCAAGCGCGATTTATTGAAAGTGATCCGGAAACCTATCTGCGGCACGTAGAACAACTCCGGAGCGATCTGAAGCAAAGCAGAAGCCCGACCGTTAGGGAGGGCTCCGTGATAGCAACGCCCGGACCTACTGGCGCCCTCCCTGATGGTCGGGCTTCTGCTTGGGCAGACATGGCGTGGGTTGGAGTAGCGCCGCACAGCGTCCGCGCGGTGCCGTTAGACTATTTGAAACGCGTCGTTCAGTTTGCCGACGAGAAGAAGCTTCCCACTCACATGCACCTCGCGGAGCAGCCTGCCGAAGTTTCCGCTTGCATTGCCGAACACGGCCGGTCGCCAGTTGCTTTACTCGAAACGGAAGGGCTTTTGAACGAACGCTTCACGGGAGTTCACGCGATCCACGTCACCCCAAAAGCCGTGGCCATGCTCGCCAGCGCTCGCGCGATGGTCTGCGCTTGTCCTACTACGGAGCGGAACCTTGGCGATGGAGTTGTGCCCGTGGACGAATACTTCAAACAAGGCGTGCGCGTAGCCCTGGGCACTGACAGCCATGTGGAGATTGACTTACTCGAAGACGCACGCGAACTCGAATATCACCTGCGACTTCAGAAAATCGAACGCGTAGTCCTGGCGAACGGTGGCAGCACAGACGTCAGCTCGGCGTTGGCCGCGCGGTTGTTTGAGTGCGCCACTGTCGCTGGCGCGGCGAGCATTGGTTCGGCTGGAGGAACACTGGAGACGGGCCGTCCCGCAGATTTTTTCACGGTGGATCTCAATGATCCTTCAATCGCAGGCAGCTCCGCCGACGTGCTACTTTCCAACATCGTCTTCTCACTTTCGAGGACAGCGATCAAAGATGTGGTGGTAGGCGGCAAGCGAATTGTTGAAGATGGGAGACATGCTCAACAGGAAGAAATTATCGAGAGATTCAGAGCCTTGCAGAAGACGCTGTGGGACTGAAACGACCGGAAGTTAAGGGTCGCGGAGTCGGGGTAACGCAAGAATAAGTATGACGGTACAGCAAACACTCGCCGAGCTAGTTGCCATCGATTCCGTGTCGTCGCGGTCCAACGTGGGCATCGCGGAATACCTGGCTCAGCGTTGCGCGGCGCTTGGATTCAGCGTCAAACGCTTGCCGTATACAGATGACAACGGTATCGAAAAGGTAAACCTGATTGCAGTCGCCGGTGTAGAGCTTTCTGAAACAACAGAAGTTGAGCTGGCGCTGGTCGGACACACCGACACCGTTCCCTACGATCCAAACTGGGCAGATGCGCTCAGGCTCACCGAGCGCGACGGCAAACTTTTCGCACGCGGCGCCTGCGACACGAAGGCCTTCATCGCCGCAGCCTTGAGTGCAGTTGCTGCCATCAATCTTGAGCAACTGAAGCGCCCGCTGGCCTTGATCTTCACCGCCGATGAAGAGATCGGACTAGTTGGCGCAAAACGTCTGGCGCAATCCGGCGCGGTGCATTCGCGATATGCAATTGTCGGCGAGCCGACTTCGCTGCGGCCGATGCGCGCCGGCAAGGGTTATTGCGTCGCTGAGATTCTCATCAAGGGTCGCGAAGCGCACAGCGCGTATCCGGCGCTGGGAACTTCGGCAGTGTTTGGCGGCGCACGTCTCGTCGCTAAAATTGAAGAGATTGCGGAACAACTAAGAGGCGAACAGCACCAGGCATTTGATCCGCCATTCACGACGCTCAACGTTGGTTTGATCCGAGGTGGCACCGCCAAGAACGTGACCGCCGGCGAGTGTCGGATGACGCTTGAATGGAGGCCAATACCGGGGCAGGAACCCAGCCGCGTGTTGGAGATGCTTTATGCGGCAATAGCCTCGGAGAAGACTCGTCATCCGGATTTTGTCTGCGAGGTGGATGCCGCGCGGGCTGACGTAGGATTCGAAACCGCTCCTGATTCACGCCTCGTCCAACTTCTTGAGGGGTTAACGGGCAACGAGGCAGGCACCGTCGCGTTTGGCACCGAAGCCGCGCAACTCGCTGAACTAGGCGCCGAAGCAGTGGTGATAGGTCCCGGTTACATTCAGGTCGCCCATCGCACGGGCGAATTCGTCCCCATTGATGAATTGGAAGAATGCGTGGAAATCCTGACCCAAGCCATCCACAGACTCTGCTAGCTGGGAGCGCAGGCATCCTGCCTGCAAACGCGAGCGCAGCTCGCGAAATCGACGGATTGGGAAGTTCGCGCTTCGCGCCCAGGTTAGCTCACCTTTTGGCCGCCTGATCAGATTAAGTTAAGCTGTTTCACACGCTCCTGGGGCAACTAGCCCGAGTCTAGTTCCATCGGAACTGTTCGCGCTTCGCGCTCATTGCAGGCAGGACGAGCACCCCAACCGGGCTGCCCGGTCGGGGACCCCGCTGCTGGCGCTCCCAGGGAGGCAGTCCCCTTCTAATAAGCTGACTTTCATATGAAACGCATTAATCGCTACGCTTTGTCGGTTGCTCTTGCTTGCATCCTAATTCCTGCCGCTTCGTTCGTTGCGGCTGCGCAAACGCCCCCAATTCCGCTTACCCGCCAGGAGCTGGTCGCGCTCGTTTACCAGTTGCCCCGGCATCCGGAAATGCGCGATGAGATCGTCGCCGAACTGCGCACCCGCGGCATCGGATTTCCGCTCACCTCCGGCATGCGCTCGCTGGTAGCAAGCAAAAGCGGAAACGATGCGTTGCTGCGCCGCACGCTCGAGGAAGCTGAACGGCGTCGATCAAACCCGACGGATTCGGCCTTGCCTCCGCTCGCTGAGGCAAATGAACTTTTGGAGCGAACGCGCACCGCGACGTTGGGCGCCGCGGAAGCAATGCCCGATTTCCTGGTTAAGCAACTGATCAAGCGTTCGGTAGCTTATGGCACAACCAACAATTGGCTGCCCCAGGATAATTTGACTATCGCCGTCGGCTATCGCGCCAATGCGGGCGAGCAGTACAAAGTTCTGGCAATCAACGGCACACCTTCGGCCCCTGACGTTCAGGAAAGCAAGAGCTACAGCAAGCTGGTGGGCGGCGCGAGTTCCTCGGGTGTGGAATATATTTCCGCGCTGGCCGATCTTTTTAGGCCGGAATCGAAGACAGAGTTTAAGTTGGTGGATACCGATTTGATTCGTTCGCGGCGCACTCTAGTTTACGAATACGAAATCAAGAAACCGTTTTCCAAACTCACGCTCAGCGCCGATGATAACTCGGCCAGCGCGGGCTCGCGGGGGCGTGTTTGGATCGACCGGGAAACGAATCGTGTGCTGCGCTTCGAGCAGATTGCCACCGACATCGAGGCAAACTTTCCCATCACTGCGGCGAGCACGCTGATCGATTACGATTGGGTTACGATCAGCGAAAACAAATATCTGCTGCCAACTAACTCCGAGATATTGCTTACGAGCGTAAATCGCCAACGGACGATTCAAAGCCGCAACGAGATCCGTTTTCGTGGTTATCAAAAGTTTGGTGCCGAGTTGAAGATCATCGACGTAATCGACGACGAGGATGCACCGCCAGAACCGTAGCGCAGCGAATTCCCGACCGCAGTTTCACCGCCACAAACCCGGCAATAATCAATGCTCCAGCTCCGCAGGCGCAGAATGTCTCCACGTAGCAGTCGTCAACTTGATGCCAGAGATCGTGCAGAACTCACGCGCCTGGCTGTAGTCAGAAAGCGCTGCTCGGACCGTCTATGGCAAACCGTTATCACAGTCACCTTCTGCGGCATCTGCTTTGGAGCCGTTGTCACATCCGCTCAAACGCAGACCAAACCCGATAAAGATTACCTCGTTTACGTCCTCTCCGAAGCCGCCGACAAGATCTCGCTGATTCGTTTTGGGCCGGCGGGCGCACGCATCGATCACGAACTGCCCACCGGCGATATGGCCATTGACATTGATGGGCCCCACGGAATTGTCGTCTCTCGCGATCAGCAAACTTATTTTGTTTCCCTCGCGCACGGCCGTCCCTTCGGATCAGTTTGGAAATATTCGACGAAGGACGACCGCGTGCTGGGTCGCGTCAGGCTCCTCCTCTTCCCGGCAACGATGGACCTAAACGCCGACGGCAGCCTGCTCTATGTCGTCAACTTCAATCTTCACGGCGACATGACGCCTTCGTCGGTGTCAGTGGTTGCAACTGAACCGATGCTCGAGGTGGCACGCATTCCCACCTGCGTGATGCCGCATGGGTCGCGTCTGAATCCGCAGGGCACTCGGCACTATTCAGCCTGCATGATGGACGACATGCTGGTCGAGATCGACACGCAGAGCTTGAAGGTGTCGCGACATTTTCTCTTAACGAAGGGACGCGAGCGCGGCCTGAACGGTGCCATCAAGGTCGCGCCGGCGACCGCCGCTGGTCATCAACACAACGGGAAAATGGATGCGGGCGGCCACGGAATGGAACCGCCGAAAGCCGGCGACAATTCTTGTTCGCCAACCTGGGCCCAGCCATCAGTGACGGGCTCTTCAGTTTTCGTCGCCTGCAATAAGTCGAGCGAGATCGTCGAAGTGGATATCGCGAAGTGGGCCGTGGCGAGAAGAATTCCAGCGCGCGCTGGAGTTTACAATCTGGCAGTAACCAAAGACGGCACCCGCTTATTGGCCACTAACAAACGCGATCAGTCAATCACCATCATTGACCTCAAAACCGGACGGGAACTCGCGCGGATTCCCACTCGTCGCCGGGTCCTGCACGGCGTTGTCATTTCACCCGACGATCGATATGCATTCGTTTCCGTCGAAGGCGTTGGCGCCGAACCCGGCACGGTCGAGATTCTCGATCTCGCCACCAGAAAGATTGTGGCGAGCGTAGACGTGGCTGCGGAGGCCGCGGGAATCGACTTCTTGCGAACAGAGCCGGCCAAGTGAAACAGAGAGTGGCACGCGCATCTTGCGCGTGATATACGGGCGGGACGCCCGTGCCACTCTTCAACGCCCACCCAATAAGTTAATGTCCTGCGATTACTGACTTCTCTTCCTTCCTCTGCGATAATCACCTCGCAAATTCGTAACATCCAAAATTCGATCGTCCGACTAGCAACCAGCCAATGAGCGAAGCCCATGACAAAGTTAGCGGTGTGAGCGAACTCCCGCTCTTCCCGTTGCCGATGGTCTTATTCCCAGGCGTGCCCCTGCCGCTACACATTTTCGAGCCGCGCTATCGCCAGATGCTGGACGACATTCGCGCCACCAATAATCTTTTTGGACTCTCGTATTTGGAAGACGCGTCGGAGAATGAAATCCCGCCGGCCGGTCACGTCGGATGTGTGGCCGAAGTCACGGAGGCGCAAACTCTGCCCGATGGTCGATCGAATATTCTGACGGTCGGCGTGATCCGTTATCGCATCGAGAAATATGTCGAACGAGAAAGTGAGTATCTAACCGCGCAGGTCAGTTTCTTTGAAGATGAACCGGAGGATATCGAATCTCTGCGCGGCGCCGCTCAGGAAGTTGCCGCCACGTTCACACGCATCGCTCGCGCCGTTCGCATAATCAACGACGAACGCGCCAACCTTCCGGACATCTCTGACACTGAGCCGCAAAGGCTCTCGTTCCTCGTGGCCGCGGCGGTTGAACTCGATACCAATGCGAAACAAGTCCTGCTTGAACTACGTTCCACGAGCGAGCGACTGGATCGACTTAGCGGAGTTCTGTCGCTCGTGGTCGACAATTATGAAGAGCGTGCGCGCGTGCACGAACTGGCGAAGGGCAATGGCCATAGCGGGAAAAAGTTTGAGTTGGAATGATGGAATATGCCGGACGTTGAGGGATTGACAGTGCGGCTGCTCTTTTTTGGCGCGGCCCGCGATGCGGTCGGACACGATCAGGTGGACTTTTTCTTGCCCTGCGCCACCAACGCTGCCGACGCTTTTTCGCAAGCGTTGGAAATGTACCCGGAGCTGCAACGCTTCGGCCGCTCGCTCTTATTTGCAGTGAATCAGGAATATGCGCGGGGCGATCGAATGATCAAGCATGGCGACGAACTCGCCGTGTTTCCTCCCGTCAGCGGCGGCTCCGAGAAGAGCGCTGACGCTGGGAGCGCAGGCAAGCGGGGTCCCCGTCGGGGCAGCCCCGATGGGGTGCTCGTCCAGCCTGCATCAAGACATCAAACAGACTTCTTCGAGATAACCACTGACGCGATCGACGTCGGTGCGGTCGCCCGTCGAGTCGTCCTCCCCGAATGCGGCGCGACCGTGACCCTCGACGGCTACGCGCGTGAATGGACCCGCGGGCGACGCACGCTCTATCTCGTTTATGAAGCTTATGCCCCGATGGCCTTGCGTGAACTCCAGCGGCTCGCGGCGGAAGCACACGAACGGTTTGAAATTGCGCACATCGGGGTTGTCCATCGCACGGGTCGCCTGGAAATCGGCGAAACGAGCGTGGTCATCGCCGTCAGCGCGCCGCATCGTCGCGCCGCCTTCGAAGCTTGCGAGTGGGCCATTCGTGAGTTGAAGCGCACAGTTCCGATTTGGAAGAAAGAAATCTTCGAAGACGGTGAGATTTGGGTAGAAGGCGAAGGAGCAACCAATAATTCTCCCGACCCAGGCTCACATCCGCATAGCGAACCTTGAGCCGGAGTTCTGCGTAAAGAGCATTAGCGGAGGACAAACTCCATGCATTGCCCAACCTGCGGAAACCAAGCTGAACAGCACGAGCGGTATTGCCGAAGATGCGGCGCTGACCTGAACAACACCTCGCTCGCGCCAGCCAGGCAAGCGTTCCTGCAAAGAAAACACGCTGATAGCAATTCGATTACGGCAGCTTCGAAAGACCCCGACGAGTTAGTCGGCAGCGGACTCGCGAGCGTGTTTATTGGCGACGGCTTTTTCTTCGTCGGAATTCTTTTGAGCGTGATGGAGAGTTCGGTCAGCAGTCTCCTGTGGTTGCTGCTGCTAATTCCCGCGTTCTTCTTTTTTGGAAAGGGTGTCTCCGATATCTTCAACGCCAAGCAAATTCGCCGTCGACGCAAGCAAGAAGAACTGAATGCTGCGCCGGCAGCACGTTCGTCATTCGACTTAGCGCCAGCGCAAAGTGTAACCGAGCGAACAACGCGACAACTCAAATAAGGCTTTCAGGGCACGTAAGGGCTTAAGCGCTTGATGATTGTTGCGCCCAATGACTAGAATCACCTCGGAGGCTGGCAATGAATAATGACTACGTTAGCGTCGTAGGTGGTGCTTACCGAATCACGGGAACCCGCGTCTCGCTTGATTCAATCGTCTACGATTACCTGAGCGGCGTATCTCCGGAGGGTATCGCCGAAAACTTCGACAGCCTATCACTCGAGCAAGTATACGGCGCGATTACCTATTATCTTTCCCACCGGCCGGAAGTGGACCGACATCTAATGAGTAATCGTGTAAAGTTCGAAGCTTTGCGAAAGAACGCTCGCGAATCTCATCCGCTGCTATATCGGAAGCTCGAAGAGATGCAAGAGGCCCTCCGTTGAAGGTTCGTTTCCAAGCCGACGCCGATCTTCGTGTTCCAATCATCAAAGGCATGAAACGCCGCGAGCCGTCAGTGGACTTCATTACCGCAAATGAGGCTGGACTTGCCGGACTCGACGATAATGCTGTCCTCGCTCATGCTGCTGCGAATGGCAGAGTGCTTGTCTCTCACGACGTAAGCACGATGCCGGAGGAGTTCTCGCGCTTTACTCGAAACCATACGAGTCCGGGCGTTATTCTCATTTCTCAGGAGCTGTCGTATCGGGAAGCGATTGAAGGGTTACTGCAAGTCTGGTCAAACACTCAGGCGGAAGACTGGCAGAACGTTTTGTCGTTCCTGCCTCGCTAGTTGATGGTGGTTACGATTCCTCGTTCGCGAAGCGGTTGAGGTCATCGCGGATATCTCTTCCAGAGGACAGACACCGTCGTCTCGATTGCCCTGATCACTAGCGCCAAGCGCCGAATCCTAGGTTTGTACTTCTTCGCTCTCCTCGTCAGCCGCAGCCTCAACCAACGAAGCACTGGTCACTTTATCGCCCGCCTCAATCTTGATTAGCCTAACACCCTGAGCGCTGCGTCCGGTCTTGCGAATATGGTCAGCTTCGAGCCGGATTAGCTTCGCTTGCTGCGTGATGAACATGATTTCCGACTCGGCGTCGACCGGAAACACTGCTACTACTCTGCCGGTCTTCTCTGTCGTCTTCATGTTGATCACGCCTTTGCCGCCGCGCGACTGCAAACGGTAAGTAGTGATCGGCGTCTGCTTCCCGTAGCCCAGCTCGGAGACGGAAAGCATTTTCTCCGTGTCGTCGGCGGAAACGGGACAAACTGACACCACGTAATCATCCGTACGCAAGTCGATCCCGCGCACGCCGCGAGTGGCGCGGCCCATTGGTCGCACGTTTTTCTCGTCAAAGCGAATCGCCTGGCCATTGTGCGTGGCGATAAAGATTCGCTTGGCGCCGTCGGTCAACACCACGTCGAGCAATTCGTCACCCTCATCGATGTTGATGGCGATGATGCCGTTAGTGCGAATGTTTTGAAAATCGGAGAGCGACGTTTTCTTGATCACGCCTTTGCGTGTGACCATCAAGACGTAGCGGCCCTCGGCAAAGTCCCGGACAGGAACCACTCCCGCCAACTTTCGATCGGAAGGAATATTGATCAGGTTAACGACCGCTTTTCCTCGTGCTGACGCCGCCGCGTCCGGCACGACGTGGACTTTAATCTTGTAAACCATGCCATCGTCCGTGAATACCATCAGGTAATCGTGCGTCGAAGCGATGAACAGATGCTCGACAAAATCGGCGCCTTTTGCGGCCGCGCCAAAGCGGCCCTTGCCGCCGCGACCCTGGCGTTGATATGTGGTGATGGGCGTCCGCTTGATATAACCGCTGTTGGTTACCGTTAACACCACATCCTCGTCGGCAATCAAATCCTCAATCGAAAACTCCACGCCCTCGTCGATAATCTCCGTGCGCCGGCCATCGCCAAATTCCTTCTTCACTTCTTCAAGTTCATTGCCAATCACTCGCCGCAGCGAGCTTTCATTTCCCAAAATCTCCTCGAGTTCGGCGATGTGCTTGATGATTCCTTCATACTCGTCGGTGATCTTCTGGCGTTCGAGTCCCGAGATGCGTCGCAACTGAAGATCAAGAATCGCCTGCGCCTGCAACTCGGAGAAGTCGAGCCGGGCAATGGTTTTTTGCAGCCCAGCCAGATAGGTCTTGAGCTGCTTGTCGCTGGGAACGCCCTTCCACGTTTTCACTTCGGCC
Source organism: Pyrinomonadaceae bacterium (assembly GCA_031392315.1). Taxonomy (GTDB): domain Bacteria; phylum Acidobacteriota; class Blastocatellia; order Pyrinomonadales; family Pyrinomonadaceae; genus PSRF01. The sequence goes on from JANMVC010000585.1 coordinate 14,925, forward strand.
ATCGACTTCATCTGGCCGGTCAGCCATTGGCGCGCTTCGTCAACCGAACGCGAATTTCGAATCAGGGTGACGATGTAATCGAGCGCATCGATGGCCTTGGTGAGTCCTTCGAGGATGTGTGCGCGCGCACGTGCTTTTCGTAGATCATATTCCGTGCGACGGCGCACCACTTCGCGACGAAAATCAATGAAGCACTCCAACATCTGCTTCAGATTCAGAACGCGCGGTTGACCATTGACGATGGCCAGGTTGATGACGCCAAACGACGACTGCATCGGCGTCAGCTTGTAGAGTTTGTTCAGAACAATTTGCGGCACTGCATCGCGTTTCAACTCAATCACGATGCGCATGCCAGTGCGGTCTGACTCGTCGCGCAAGTCTGAAACGCCATCAAGCTTCTTCTCGTTAATCAGCTCCGCGATGCGTTCGATTAGGCGCGACTTGTTAACCTGAAACGGAATTTCCGTAACGATGATGGCATCGCGTTCACCTGTGCCGCGTCCGATGCGATCGATTCCGGCGCGCGCACGGAGCTGCAGAATTCCGCGGCCTTCGAGATAAGCTTTCTTGATTTCCTGGCGGCCGTAAATGAAACCACCGGTCGGAAAGTCGGGGCCGGTGACGATTTTGGCTAAACTGTCGACCGTGGTTTCTGGTTTTCGCAGCAGTGCGAGGGTGGCATCGAGAATCTCGGTCAGATTGTGTGGCGGAATTTTTGTCGCCATGCCTACCGCAATTCCATCTGAACCATTGATCAGCAGGTTCGGAATGCGCGTTGGCATCACCTTCGGCTCGCTCAGAGACTCGTCATAGTTTGGTTGAAAGTCGACCGTTTCCCTTTCGAGATCTGCCAGGACCTGCGTAGCAATTTTTGCCATGCGCACTTCCGTGTAACGCATAGCGGCGGCTGCGTCGCCATCGACCGAGCCGAAGTTTCCCTGGCCGTCGATGAGCGGATAGCGCATCGAGAAATCCTGCGCCAGGCGGACCATCGTGTCGTAGACAGCGGTGTCGCCGTGGGGATGGTATTTACCGATTACGTCGCCGACGATGCGAGCGCTTTTCTTGTAAGGTTTATTATGAGTATTGCCCAACTCATGCATCGCCCAGAACACGCGGCGGTGCACCGGCTTAAGTCCGTCGCGCACATCAGGCAGCGCGCGGCCGATAATTACCGACATCGCATAGTCGAGATACGAGCGCCGCATCTCGTCTTCGATGTTTATGGGTTTGTGTTCAGAAGTTGTTTCCATCCTATTGACCTTTCCAGTACAATCCGCGCGCCGCCGACTCTATTTTGTATTTTTCGAGTCGGTGGCCACCTGGCGATTTGGTTATGAACATGTTTGATATTATGACGGCTTAGAAGCGGGGTCGTTTCGACGAAGATTCAAGGCCCAATTATTCTCGCAACCGGCAATTCATCTGCGGTGAAAAGTAAGGATTATTATAGCTTGACGCAGCTGTTTCTGGCAAACCGTCAGACCACTAAAACCCTATTAAAATCAATGGCTTCGGCCCTTATTCCGTTTTCAGAACTGCCGCGTCGCGGGATGCTGGCCGGCGATAGTAAATCGGCGAGACATTCCACTTAATCTCACATGCCTGAAGAAGGAAAATCCAAGCGCATCCGACAACGACTTGAACTGCGGTTACCCGTCCGTGTTCACTGCCAGGAAGCCGCGGACGTTGAGTGGACTGAAATCACGCGACTCCTCGATGTGACTCCTTTTGGCGCGGGTTTCGCCCTCAAGCGCCCGATTGAAAAAGGCCGGCTGGTCCACATGACGATCCCCATGCCAAGACAACTGCGCGTGTTCGATCACGTCGAAGATCAATATCGCGTGTGGGCCCTGGTGCGGCACGTGAAGTCGGCTACGCCGTCAGAAGGAGATCCCACTCAGTTTGAAGTTGGCGTCGCGTTTATCGGTAAACACCCACCAAAAAGTTATGCAGACAATCCGTCAAAACGTTATGACATCGGGCGCACTACTGCGGACAGCCTGAGCGAGGTTGAGGAGTGGCAGCCGACCGAGGTAAAGCAATCAGATCAGCGACTGGAAACTCGTCATAATATTCCCGTCGACATGTTAATTGAGACAGTTAACGAACAGGGCGAAGTCGAATTGAGCGAGCACACAGTCACCGAAAACATCAGCCCGAAAGGTGCGGCTTTGTACACGACGCTGGCGTTACCGGTCGGGAGGTTCATCCGCTTGAGCAGTGAACAATTCAAGACCACGGTCCATGCAGCAGTACGCGGGCATAGCCTGGGAGCCTCAGGCGTGCCCAGGGTTCACGTCGAATTCATTGATCGCGAATGGCCGCTCTAATCCTGTGAGCCGGAAAGAGACATCAGCGCCAGTCAGACAGACTGCCGCACGAAAACCCGTCGTCACGATGTCTCAAAAGTGGCTGATTGAAGCGTTGCGTCTCCTGTTAGGTTTCACTGGTCGCCTGTTCTGGCGAATCAAACTCAAGGGCATTGAAAACATCCCCGCAAACACCGGACTGATCATCGCCTCGAATCATCAGAGCTACGGCGATCCCTTCTGGCTATCAATCCCCATCAAGACACCCACTCGCTACCTGGCCTGGAGCGAAGCCTTTCAGTGGCCACTGGTGGGCAAGGCCATTGGATTGCTCGGCGCCTGGCCGCTGCACATTGAGGGCAGCGATCCGACGGCGATCCGGCGTTCGCTAACATGGTTGCGGGATGGCGGTGCAGTCGTAATTTTTCCAGAAGGCGGACGCGGTCTCCCTGACGGCTCGATGATCCGGATGAAAGGCGGTGCGGTGCGGATGGCCCTGGAGGCCGGCGTTCCCATCCTGCCGGTGACAATTCGGGGCGCAAATAGCGTTTGGCCGGCAGGAAAACGATTGCCAAGACCGGGTAAAGTGGAGATTACTTACCATCCAGTGCTTCACGTCGAGCAACTACCAGGCGAGGACGCGAAGCGTTGCGCGCGTCGAGAGACAGACCGTCTGGCTGAGATTATTCGATCGGCGTTATGAAAAGTGGCACGCGCATCTTGCGCGTGATTCACGGGCGGGACGCCCGTGCCACTAACTCGTTCCCAGCACGCGCATCATCGCATTGTGAATCAGCCCGTTACTCGCGAGCACCTTGGGCGTGTAAATGTCCAACGGGCCACCGCCAAAATTTGTGACCAGCCCGCCGGCTTCCTCGATGATCAGCACGCCCGCTGCTGTATCCCACGCTTTGAGCCCATCTTCCCAAAAGCCGTCAAAGCGTCCGCAAGCAATGTATGCCAGGTCGAGCGCCGCCGAACCGTCGCGCCTGACCGCTTGCGCTTCCATCGTAAACTTTGCGAAGTCGCGCTCGAAGTGTGGACGCTCGCGAACGTTGTAAGGAAACCCCGTACACAGCATGGCGCTGTTTAGTTCATCAACGGCGGACACGCGAATCGGACGTTCGTTCAGAGTAGCCCCCTGGCCTCGTTCGGCGGCAAACACTTCATCGCGGGTTGGGTCGTAGACCACGCCGATTTCGATCGAGCCCGCATGCTCCACGGCAAGCGAAACGCAAAAGCAGGGGTAGCCGTGGGCGTAGTTTGTAGTGCCGTCAAGCGGGTCGACAATCCACTTCCACTCGTTTCCTTCAGTCACCTCAACACCACGAGTGTCACCCGATTCCTCCGCGAGAATGGCATGGCGCGGATAATGAGATTTGATTCGCTCAATAATCAGTTTTTCCGAAGCGAGGTCAGCTTCGGTGACCAGGTCGATGTCCCCCTTGTTTGAAACTTGCAGCGCGCGTCCCATGCGATCGGCCAGAATGCGGCCAGCATCGCGCGCGGTTTGAATCGCAAAATTTAGCAATCAGTTTCCTCGTTAGCTTTTGATATCAATGCGCGCAAAGAATATCTCAAAGTCTGACTACGCGCGAATCGCTCGAATCCATCGGAGATTCACCGGGACGAGACTTCGGTCAGCAATTAAATCGGAGACTCGTCTCTTTTTCGTCGGCAGTAACTTTCATACTGCTGAACATGACGTTATTCTTAGTTTCACTTGCAGCACAGTCTTTTGATCGTGTCACCCAGGGAGTCTGCGCATAATGAAAAGACCCTTTTCGTTTTTACTTGGTGCCCTCTTACTTTTCGCGCCCGTTAGCTCCATCTTCGCCTGGGGCAGCGATGGCCATCAGACCGTCGGCAAGATAGCTTCTTTGCGAATCAAGCCAAGCACCGCACAAAAGATTGCGCAGATTCTTAAGCCGGGCGAGACCCTCGCGAACATAGCCACCTGGGCAGACACCGTCAAAGAACGTGTGGGCAAAACTGATCCCGACCCGGATACCAACGCGTTTCTTCAGGACGTCGCACACAACGAGAAAAACCGCGAGTGGCATTACGTTGACCTGCCGCTGAATTGCCGCAGTTACCAAACCTGCCATGGTTTTACACTCGATCACGATGTCGTGCATATGCTCAACGTGTCGATCCGTACGCTGCAAGGAAATCCCAACGCGAAGTATCCCCTCAGCAAACGCAACGCGCTCAAGTTGCTGGTCCATCTCGCCGGCGATATTCACCAGCCGTTGCACGTCGGTGCCGGATACATCGATGTCACTGGATCGAACAACACAATCAGGATCGTGAGAAATCCAGAGGCGATCAAACGCAAACAACTGCCGCACGACAGAGGTGGCAACGATTTGGTTATCGACGGCAAACGGCAAAACCTGCACGGGTTTTGGGACTTCGGCCTGGTCACCTCGCTGATGAGGCTCAGCAATCAGCAATCGTCCGACACCCTCGGCGACCTTCTTATGCAATCGGTCAGGCCAAGCAACAGTTGGAACTCGCGCGGCCCCATTTCCTCATGGGCGGCGCAGTGGGCTACCGACTCCTTGCATCTATCGGGGAATCAGACTTACCGCTCCGTGAAGATAGTGGGCAGTCGAACGATGCCAGTCTTGAGCGGTGGTCAACCAGTGGTCAATAACGGTCAACCTGTGATGCAGACTGTTTACGACATCACTCGTGCTGCCAACTATGAAACAGCCAACCGCGAGATTGTCCGCCAACAACTCGCCAAGGCCGGTTTCCGTCTGGCGAAACTGCTCGATGCGATTTATGCGCGGTGAGGAAGTTAGCAAACAGCAGACAGTAAACACCAAACAGCTGGATGAAACGAGGGGACTCGCTTCGCCATAATCTTGCTGACTGCTGTTTACTGTTTGCTGTTTACTGTTTACTGTTTGCTATTGACTTTCATTACAATGGACAAAATTAATCTTAAGCAAAAGCTCTCGCTGATCGACGACTATTGGAATCCCCGCATTGTCGGCCAGCTCAACGCCCAGCATGTGAAACTCGTGAAGTTTCAGGGATCGTTCACCTGGCATCATCACGAAACCGAAGACGAGATGTTTCTGGTGGTGAAGGGACGATTTCGCATGGAGTTTCGTGAAGCTGCGGATTCCGCCGCGTCCGAACGGGAGGTGTGGCTGGAAGAAGGCGAGTTCATTATTGTGGATCGCGGCGTCGAGCATCGCCCGGTGGCGGAAGAAGAATGCCATGTTTTGCTGTTTGAGCCTGCGACAACCTTGAATACGGGAAACGTCAAAGACAACTTCACCAAACCCAAACTTGAATGGATATAGCCGGGAATCCGATCGCCAACCCGGGTTTCTGTAATTCCCTACAACAAAAGCTGACGAAAATCCGTATCTTGTGTGAAGATACTCAAAACCCCTAAATGGAGGCTTAGTCCGTGAAAAAATTTTCCACCCTTGTTTTAGTTACTTTGGTTATTGCCCTAGCGGGCGCTAGCGCCCTCGCGCAAACTGCCCACGAGGCGCCGAGCGCCGTCGCCCTGTCGGAACACGCGAGTTCAAGTCTTGTCGCCACAACTCCTGCAAGTTCAGCAACAGCCCAGGCGATTGTCAGTTCGCTTTCAATTCTGCCGGACGCGGATACCATCGTTTACATCAACCCGCAACGCATACTCAACGAACTGGTCCCCAAGTTCATGCCGCCGAAAGACGTCGAAGAAATGCGGAAGGGATTCGAGCAGGCCAAACAAATGGCCGGCGTCGACCCGACTAAAATCGACTACATCGTGATCGCAACCCGATTCCGGAAACCCACTGACGATCTCAACTTTCAAATGCCCGAATTCATGATCGTCGCCAGCGGCGATTTCAGCGCCGAGTCGTTGATCGGCCTCGCCCGCATGGCTTCCGCAGGAAAACTACGCGACGAGAAATATGGAGACAAGACGCTCGGCCTGATGACTATCGATCCGCTCGTGAAAGAGGC
>JANMVC010000467.1:0-2384 GCA_031392315.1 Pyrinomonadaceae bacterium
GTTCCTGACCGCTATGAATTGCTGTGGTTGCAAAGCCCATGGATTGATGAATCGTAAAGGGTGAATCGAGAATAGTAAAACCGAAAGGGCTGATTAGTTTCGTTTAAGCGTTAAGTTGGCTGAATTCTGCGTGGAGCGAGGCATGGTAGCCCGCAGGGTAGGCAGTGTCAATTACTTAAGAGTTCATGCTGTAACCCAGAAGGCTGCATTTCCCACGGCTTATCTTAAAGCTGGGATGTGGGCGCCTTTAGTGGTTTTTCTACTCAAAGGCGTTTGTCGATGAAGGCCTTAATCTGAAAGCGATGGGCATCTGCGGATTACAAATAGTCGGCAATGGCAATTAAGAGAATCGCGGCGGAAACAATTTTCCTATGAAAACATTAGTCATCTCAGCACTGTTAGGTCTAGTTTGCCTCAACACGGCGGCAGTATCCGCGCAGGAGATCATCCCGGTAGAACCTCCACCTCCGCCGAATGTTCTGGTCGCTCCGACTCTGCGTCCGTCGCAAACAGTTGTGTCTCAGCCATCGCCCGCGGCCACACCACAGGTCGAGGCCGAGTTTGACAACAACGACACTGTCCGTGTGAACACGAATCTAATAACTGTGCCCGCGGAAGTGATGGACCGCAGCGGCCGTTATATTGGCAATCTGCGCAAACAGGACTTTCGAGTTTTCGAGAACGGAGTGGAACAGGAACTCGCTTACTTTGCCTCGGTCGAACAACCATTTACCGTCGCACTCCTGCTTGACGTGAGCGGTTCGACTCAGAATCGCCTGCAGGCCATCCGCAGCGCCGCAAATTCGTTTATCAAACGGCTGCGTCCAAACGATCGGCTCCTGATGGTTTCGTTTGACGGCAAGATCAACGTGCTAACCGAAGCGGTCACACTCAACGAATTGAGAAAGAAAAAACTGCGGCTCGATGCACTCCACGACGGCACGCTGCTCTACGACACAGTTAATTTTGTTCTCAACCAAAGGCTGGCCGGCATTCCCGGCCGCAAAGCCATCGTGCTGCTTACTGACGGTGTTGACGGCGGGAGCAAGAAGGGCTCTTACAAGAAAACGCTACGCGACGTCGAGGAATCCGACGTAGTTATCTATACCGTTCAGTACAACACGCTGCCGGACTTACCCGCGCGGTTGAGTCAAATCATAAACCCCAAAGCGCGGGCCCACACCGAAGCGCGGATGCGGAAAGAGTATGCGGTGGGTTCGACTTACCTGGAAGCTCTGGCAAAGAAAACTGGCGGTCGGCTGCATCAGGCCGAAACTCTTTCTGACGTACCGCAGGCGTTTGCCGCGATCACCGAGGAACTCGGGCGGCAATACAGCCTCGGCTATTATCCGAAGGGCCAGGTGCAGGCCGGCGAGAAGCGAGACATCAAAGTGCGCACGCGTTCAGCAAACTTTGTAGTGCGCGCGCGGCAGAGTTATGTTGCCGCCGCTGCTGCTTCGCGCGCCGGTGGGCGCTGATTGAACATTCAACGTCATGCGATCAGCCAATCGTTGACGGTCTGCTTCGCGTTGACACGCGGTGTCGCGCGAAGTAATCTGTTACCCCGTGAATCACACGGGCTCAAATCCTCCGAATAACCCCAAAACAAACGCAGTCGCAATCATCCCCGCTCGCTACGATTCTGTTCGTCTGCCAGGCAAAGCGCTGTTGGAAATCGCCGGCAGACCCATGATTTGCTGGGTTGTAGAACGTACGCTGACGGCTGCGAATGTCTCTCGGGCGATCGTGGCCACTGACGATCAGCGAATCGTCGCTGCCGTGCAGTCCGCCGGGTTTGAAGCGGTGCTTACTTCCGAGCGGCACACGAGCGGAACTGATCGAATCGCCGAGGTCGCCGCCGGGTTGAACGACGCGGACATTGTTGTCAACGTCCAGGGCGACGAGCCGTTGATTTCGCCGGAGACTATTGAACGCGCGGTTGCGGAGTTAGCAGCGGACGAAACGCATGAAATTGGGATCGTCACCACGTGGGAAGCGATCGAGTCGCCGACCGATGTCAGCAATCCGGATGTAGTGAAAATCGTCATCGACGAAAACGAACGCGCTGTTTACTTCTCCCGTTCACCAGTGCCTTACCCGCGCGATGCTGTTAGAACTCATGGAACGCTCGACGCAGCGCTGGCAAACGAGACTGGGTTGTTGGCAAACTTTCGGAAGCACACCGGACTTTATGTTTACCGCCGCGATGTCTTACTCGCGTTTGCGAAGTGGCCGCCGTCGGAATTGGAGCGGACGGAGTCGCTGGAGCAGTTGCGCGCGCTTGAGCATGGAGTGAAGATCAAGGCAATTGAGGCCAGCACCGCTTCGATTGGCGTCGACACCGCAGAGGACCTGGAGCGCGTGAGGAAGATCCTTGAAGCAGA
>JANMVC010000101.1:0-1829 GCA_031392315.1 Pyrinomonadaceae bacterium
AGTAGTGGTATCGAAGTAGTTTCGCGGGACGAAACTTGAGGACAGTATGGAATCGACAGCAAGTGCAAAATATCTTCGAGGGTCGGCGCAGAAGGCGCGGCTGGTTGTGGATATGATTCGCGGCAAGGATGTCAACCAGGCTTTGGCCATTCTGCGCTACGCGAACAAGCGCGCCGCGACTGGGATTGAAAAGTGCGTCCGCTCGGCGATTGCCAACGCCAACGAGGCGGCCGAAAAAGCGAACATCGCCATCGATCCGGACGATTTGTGGGTCAAGACCGCGTTTGTGGATCGCGGACCAACGAAGAATCGCCGCCGCGTGCGTCCAGCTCCGCAGGGACGTGCGTATCGTGAGCAGCGCCATTTTTGTCACATCACGATTTTGCTTTCGAACGACGGCCGGCCTGAGCCGAAAGGCCCACGCCATGGCGACGGCAAAAGCGTGAAAGTTGCTGAGGCGAAGCCGGCAAAACTGGCCGAGAGCAAGGGACGGAAGCGTGGCGGAGCGGCAGCCGCGCCGCGAGCGAAGAAGGCAGCGCCGAAGGCGGCGGCTGGCCGGAAGAATAAGAACGCGGATGCAAATGACGGCGAGAAGAAGACCGCAGAATAGCATTTGCTAGTTATTCTGAAATCTTCGATTTGAGATTTGAGATTTGAGCTGAGATTTGAAATTGGAATCTGAAATTTGAGATCTCAAATTTGAAATCAGATTCTGAAACGACCGAATAAAAACCCAGGGCTACAAGAGACAATCCCTGGTGCAAAAGAAACCTTCTTTGGGTTTCACGCAAAAAGAACTGGAGAAGATTGTGGGTCAGAAAGTTCATCCATACGGATTCCGCCTCGGCTACAACAAGGACTGGCATTCGCACTGGTTCGCGAAGAAGCACTATGGCGAATACCTGTTAGAGGATCTGAAGCTGAAGGCGAATCTGAAGTTCCGTTTTGCCGGCGCGGGCGTTTCCCACGTGGACATCGAGCGCGCAGCCAACCGGCTCAAGATCATTATCTACACGTCGCGTCCGGGCATCATCATCGGCCGCAAGGGCGCGGAGATCGACAAGCTGAAGAGCGACTTGTCGGCCAAGACCGGACGAGAAGTTTTGGTTTCGATCCAGGAAATTCACAAGCCTGAACTGAACGCGCAGTTGCAGGCGGAGAAGATTGCCGCCCAGCTCGAAAAACGTATTGCGTTTCGCCGGGCGATGCGCAAAGCGGTTGAAGAGTCGCTGCGGTTTGGCGCGCAGGGAATTAAAGTGAAAGTCAGTGGCCGTCTCAACGGCGCTGAGATCGCCCGCAGTGAATGGCATCTCCAGGGGCGTCTGCCTTTGCACACGCTGCGAGCCGACATCGATTACGGTTTGGCTGAAGCGAAGACCACGTTTGGCCAGATTGGCGTGAAGGTTTGGATCTATCGCGGCGAGATTTTGGACGCGAAAGCGGCCATGGCCCGCGGCACGGGATCGGATCCGATTAACGAAACACGCATGGGCGAGCGCGAGCGTCGGCCGCGCACGCGACGTGAGCGTGAAGGTGGCGGCGGTTCGGACGGAAGACGGCCGCGCGGGGAAAACGGGTAGGGAATAAGGTCCGACAAACTTTAGTTTGTCGTTTGGACCTCGGCGACAAACTGAAGTTTGTCGGACAAAGGTAAATCGCTATGTTGATGCCGAAGAAAGTTAAGCACCGAAAGCAGATGCGCGGACGCATGAGCGGTCTCGCGACTCGTGGCAGCGAGGTCAGCTTTGGTGAGTACGGGCTCAAGTGTTTGGAGCCGGCGTGGATCACGGATCGTCAGATTGAAGCGGCGCGTATTGCGATGACTCGTC
>JANMVC010000209.1:0-10687 GCA_031392315.1 Pyrinomonadaceae bacterium
GGGGCCGACTCGCGCAGTTCACAGAAGAAAGACACGCCCCACCTGATCGAGTTTTCCCGTGATCTGACTGAAGATGCCTCCAACGACAAACTTGATCCGTTAATCGGACGCGAAGCCGAAATCGAACGGCTGGTTCAAATCCTTTGCCGCCGCACTAAGAATAATCCAGTCCTGATTGGCGAACCGGGAGTTGGCAAGACAGCGATCGTCAAAGGACTTGCTCAACGCATCATTGACGGCGAGGTGCCTTCGTTTCTTGAAAACAAACGGATCCTTTCGCTCGATCTGTCGCTGATTGTTGCCGGCACGAAATACCGCGGACAGTTTGAAGAACGTTTGAAACAGATCATGCGCGAGCTGGTGGAGAACCCGCAGTACATCGTGTTCATCGACGAGCTTCACACGCTGGTGGGCGCAGGTTCTGCCGAAGGTTCGCTCGATGCCGCCAACATCTTGAAACCAGCGCTTTCGCGGGGAGAACTGCAATGCATCGGGGCCACCACGCCGGCTGAGTTTCGCAAATCCATTGAGAAAGACCGTTCGCTTGAGCGGCGTTTTCAGGCTGTTAAAGTTCCACCACCAACGGAAGAAGAGGCAGTCGCAATTCTGGGCGGCGTCCGCGAACGTTACGAAAGTTTCCATCAGGTTCGTTACACCGACGACGCGCTGCATGCCGCCGTTTACCAGTCTCACCGGTATATTCCCGACCGTTTCCTTCCCGATAAAGCGATCGATGTGATCGACGAAGCGGGAGCCCGAGTCAAACTTCGAGTGCGCCGCGAGCAGGGTGGCCTGGCAGACTGGGATCAAATACGTGAATGGGCGCAAGAGCCGCTGCTGAGTGCAAACTTTGAAGAGGAAGAAGACGATCTCATTACCGCGGAAGTGACGCGCGATGACGTTGAAGAAGTAATCGCTCGTTGGACCGGGATTCCGGTAACCTCTCTGAAGGAAGAAGAAACGCACAAGCTGCTCCGAATCGAAGAGGAGCTTCACGAGCGTGTGGTTTCACAGCGACCGGCGATTTCCGCGCTGGCGCGGGCTATTCGACGATCGCGGGCCGGCTTGAAGAACCCGATGCGGCCAGTTGGTTCGTTTCTTTTCCTGGGTCCGACCGGAGTTGGCAAAACTGAAGTCGCCCGATCGCTCGCCCATGTCTTATTCGGCAGCGAGCGTTCGATGATTCGCTTCGACATGTCGGAGTTTATGGAGAAGCATTCCGTTTCAAAGCTGATTGGATCGCCGCCGGGTTACGTTGGCCACGAAGAGGGCGGACAATTAACTGAACGAATCAAGCGCGCGCCCTACTCCGTTTTGCTGTTTGATGAAATCGAGAAGGCACACCCCGACATTTTCAACGTCCTGCTCCAGGTTTTTGAAGATGGGCTGCTGACCGATGCGCTCGGCAACGCCGTTGATTTCAAGAACGCCATCATCATCATGACTTCAAACATTGGCGCGCGCTTTATTCAAAAGAAGGGCACGCTGGGTTTCCAGGGCACTAACGACGCCTCGCGCGAGAAGATGGAAGAGATGGTGATGTCTGCTGTGCGCCAGACGTTTAATCCCGAATTCATAAATCGTCTCGATGAAATCATCATTTTCGACGAGTTGCTCCGGGATGAGCTGCTTGACGTTATCCAGTTGCAGCTTGACTTGATTAACAGGACTATGGCGCGACATGGTTTTGAAGTCCGCCTGACTGACGAGGCAAAGCGTTGGATCGTGGACAAGACCTGCGCGGATCGCCTCTACGGAGCTCGTCCGCTACGCCGTGCGCTGCAAAAATATGTCGAGGACCCGCTTTCCGAGGCCCTTATTCAGGGACATCTCGGCAGCGCGGCTTTGATTGAGGTCTTCCTTGATGGCAGTGACTTGAACTATCGCCCTCTGGGCGTCGAAGCCCCCGACGACGCGCTGCTAATTCACTGAAAGCCCGTTTGATTGGCTCCAACAGGGTCAGACAAGGGAAGAAGAAAACGGCAAAGGCGAGAACCGTGGCATCAGGGCCACCACCGCGTTCTCCTTTGCCTTTTTACTTTTGCGCTGCCGGTTCGGTATAATGCGCGACTTTGCTGGACAAGGTTGGGCAGGCGCTGGCAACAGACCGTCACACTTCCGAATCCAAGGGTTCCAGTCCTTTGTCGGGTGTAGTGCGTGGTTGTTGCGTTAAGTTTTGCCCTTTATTTTCGATTAGATAAAATTTATCACCATTTTCAGCTCCCCTAAGTATCTGAGATCCGGTAAGTACCTCTGAGGGAAAAGGCACCTATGCATTTATATCGCGGGTTTTTGCTCATACTTTTGAGCGGAATCGTCCTGCTGGCTTCCATGATCTACGCCCTGCCGCTGGTCAGGGCGCAGCAAAATCAGCGCCTGGTCGAATCGGTGGATATCCTCAACAACCGTCGTCTCAGAAAAGACGACATCCTTTATTACGTCCAGACCCGTCCGGGTGACCCTTATAACGAACAACAAGTCCAGCGTGACCTTCAGGCAATTCTGGCGTTGGGTTTTTTCGATAAGACCGCGACGCGCGTATTGACTGAGGAAGGCGCTCGCGGTGGCATTAATGTCATTTTCGAAGTCAAAGAACTGCCGATTATTCGCGACCTTCAGTTTCAAGGGTTAAAAAGCGTAGCGGAATCTGACGTGCTCAAAGCTTTCCGCGAAAGGCGCGTGGGTATCTCCAAAGAAAGTGTTTACGATCCCGTCAAAGCGCGAAATGCTGCGCGCGTACTCAAAGAACTGCTGGCGTCAAAGGGTCATCCAAACGCCACGGTCGAGCAACGACGCGACGAGGTTTCGGCCACTTCAACCGCTCTCACTTTTGTAATCAACGAAGGCGACCGTGTGCGCGTGGTCGAAGTTCAGTTTGAAGGCAACACGATTTTTAGCGATGGCAAGCTTCGCGGCGCTATGAAGCTGGTCAAAGAAGCTGGTCTGATCACGCGTTTCAAAGGGCAGGACATCCTTGACCGTGAAAAACTGGAATACGATCTGCGGCATGTAGACAACTACATGAGATCGAAGGGCTATCTCCAGGCGCGGCATGGCGAGCCAAAAGTTGAAGGCATCGGACGCCGTCGCACCGGTTTTCCAATTCTGCCGCTCCCGCTGCTGTCCTCAGTTGACGAAGCGCTGCGAGTCACAGTCCCAATCATTGAGGGCAAGGTCTACCGGATCGGGGAAATGAAGATTGAGGGCAACTCGATTTTCTCTGAAGACGCGATTCGCGGGGTCATTGGTCTCAGTAAGGGCGACATCGCCAATGGTGAAAAGATTGGCAAGGCACTGTTTGAAAATCTGAAGAAGATTTATGGCGGCCAGGGCTTCATCGAATACACTGCCGAGCCCACTCCGACCTATAAAGAAAATCCGCAGAAGCCTGACGAGGGCATAGTGGATTTCGTGGTTACCATCGAAGAGGGCAAACAGTTTTCCTTGCGCCGGCTGGAATTCGTCGGCAACACGTTTACGCGCGACAACGTTTTGCGGCGAGAAGTGTTGCTCAACGAAGGTGACATATACGACCAGAACCGTTGGGAATACTCCATCATCAAGCTCAATCAGCTTGGCTACTTTGATCCGATCGACAAGGATAAGGACGCAAACTTTAAGACGAACGAAGAGGAAGCGACTGTTGACGTCGATCTTAAAGTGACCGAACGAGGACGCCAGCAGATTTCCTTCAACGGCGGTCTCTCCGGAATCGGGGGGTCCTTCTTTGGACTTGAGTATTCCACCAACAACCTGCTGGGGCGCGGTGAAATACTTTCGCTAAACCTCGCTGCCGGCAATCGCCAGAAGTCTTTTCAGTTTTCGTTTACCGAGCCCTACATCAAGAATCGGCCCATCAGCGCCGGTTTCTCCCTCTTCGGTTACACACAGAAGTTCTTTGGTGAAGGAACCTTCCTTTCCCAAAACCTCGATGCGCAAGCGGGGCTCACCGGCAACCAAATCGATTTTCTAAATGTAAGCGAGGAGAATCTGTTCACCAGAACCTCGTATGGCGCCACCGTTTTTGCTAGCGCGCCGCTTTCCGAGTTTTACCGCAAGCGCGCTTTCACTCAACTGTCGCGGGTTGGTCTTTCATACCAACTCTCCATGTCGAGTGTGACGGATCCAAAAGTTAACGAGGATCCGAATAACCCGACCCGATTCATTCCGGTCATCTATAAGCAACCCAATATTGTCACCAGCCGGGCCACGGGAAGTTTTACTTACGACACGCGCAATGCCAGCGTTGACCCGACTACCGGACGAGAGATCACATTTCAAATGGCCCTGGCGGGACTCGGCGGCGATGTGCGCACTTACCAGCCGACTCTGTCCTACACACAGTTTATTCCGATTCGGCGCAAGCGTTCCGAACGGCCTGAGGTTTTTGGTTTCCGGATCATCGCCGGCACCGTCGGCAGCTTCGGCACTTCCGCTAAAGTGAAGAGTTCCGAATCGCTCGCTTTCGTCGACGGGGTTCCGATTTTTGAGCGTTTCTTCCTGGGCGATGAATTCAGTATTCGCGGCTATAACGTCCGCTCGATCAGTCCGCTGGCCCCGCTGGACACCTACATTACCTCCCGGAATGTAGTGATCGCTTCAAATCCTGTGGGCACGCCAACGCCCGTGCCTGGCGTCCCAACCAATCTGGCGAACATTGGATTGTTTACCGGACCCACCGGCGCTAATGTAGTGCAACTGCCAAGGTCCTATACGCCGATTGGCGCCGACACTCAGTTGCTGGGCAACTTCGAGTATCGCATTCCGGTCTTTGGCAATACGGTCAGCCTGGCGGCTTTTGCCGATGTGGGTACCGCGTTCAATCTGCGGAGCAAGAAGGACCAGCTATTCTCCAGCAACTTCCTGGACGACCAGCCGTTTTTGCAGACCGTGGGCGCTATCAAGTGTGATCGTGCCGGAGGATTTGCCGCAGTCAGCATGTCATCACTTGCCGCCTGTACAGCGAATACTGATCTCGCCTTGATTCCCGACCGCAGCGGTTTTCTGGCGCTAGTCATGCGCGACAACCGCCTGATCACGACGGCAGAGCTGGACAATGCCCGGTGCCCAACCTGTCCCTTTGATCCACAAACGGGATTACCCTTCGGCTTCCAGTCGGTGTTTCTCCGCGGCCAGGCACAAACGAACACTGCGGTCCGCTTGTCACAGAGTTTGTTTTCCAAGTTTGGAGATATCCGTTCGAGCCTGGGAGTGGAAGTGCGAGTGCAGGTTCCTGTCATCAACGTGCCTTTTCGCCTGATCTTTGCGTATAATCCCAACGCTAGGAAAGACCAGATTATCGATGGATTTCCCTTCTTCTTCAATGAGAAGAAAAAGGTTATGCGATTCAGCGTAGGACGCACCTTTTAGCCCAGCCGGGCCAACCACGGCGGAAGTCTGAACAACTAAAGAGTTGACCAACCGTCACTTATTTAAGGAGCATTACAAGAAAGTTATGAAGATAGATAGACTGATAGCCGCCATCGCATTTGTTCTGGCGCTCACTGTTTCACCGCTGATGGCGCAAACCCGACCCGCCGCACCCGCTGGCGCACCAGCCTCCACGCAAACGGGCACAGTCCCGGAAAGCAAAATCGCCCTGGTTTATACTGACTTCTTTCTCGACGCCAAGACTGGCATCGCGAAGTTTACCAGCCTGGTTAACACTTTGAACCGGGAGTTTGAGCCGCGGCAAAGAGAACTGGTGCAGTTGCAGGAGAAAATCAAGCAGCTTACCAACGAAGTCAATCAGGCACAGGCCGCCAGTGCTGTGGTCGATCAAAAATCTATCCAGGCGAAAATGGACCAACTGGAACAACTGAAGAAAGACGCGACCCGCAAAGCGGAAGACGGTCAGGCCGCTTTTGAACGGCGTCGCAAGGAATTGTTTGCGCCGATGCAGGAAGAGATCGCCAAGGCCCTGGAAGCTTATGCCAAGCAGCACAACATCAATGTGCTCATCGATGGCAGCCAGGTGCCGCTGGTCTACGCGGCCGACAGCATCGATATCACCCGCGCGTTTATCAACGACTTCAACAGCCGGAACCCAGCGACCGCAGCCGTCACGCCGCCTAAATAATCTAGCCGGCGGCCCTGGGCTAATTTCAGACGCGGCGATGCGGCCACAGGGGTTCCGCGTCCCGCGTCTCTTTTATTCCCATTATGGAAACTGTACTCGACTCCCAGGCAATTCAAGAGCTACTGCCGCATCGCTTCCCTTTTCTGCTGGTCGATCGAATCATTGAGCTCATACCAAAGGTTCGCATCGTAGGCATCAAACAGGTCAGCATTAACGAGCCTTTCTTCCAGGGGCACTTTCCCGGCGCGCCAGTTATGCCGGGGGTGCTCGTGGTCGAAGCGTTGGCACAGGTGGGCGCCGTCCTGGCGCTGCGTGAGATCGAAGACCGCGATCAGAAGCTGGTGCTTTTTACCGGCATTCGAGAGGCACGCTTCCGCCGGCCGGTTGTGCCCGGCGACACACTGACTTTGGAGGTTACAGCATTGCGCATTGGCTCGCGCGTGCAGCGTATGCGAGGCGAAGCGAAGGTTGACGGTCAACTTGTCGCCGACGCAGACATCATGAGCATAATCGCCGATCGTGCCTCCGCCGTCTGAAAAACCCCGTTAAGGCAGCGCCATCCCATTTTCCTATAATCTATGGCCCTCGCTACCAAAACCAGCAATATCCACCCGACTGCCGTTGTCGATCGGGGCGCCCGCATCGGGAATAATTGTCATATCGGTCCCTACTCAATTGTTGGCGCCGAGGTTGAGTTAGGTGACGACGTCCGGTTGGACTCGCATTGCGTGATTGACGGCCGCACTATGATCGGAGACGGCACGCGGGTGTTCCCCTTTGTCTCGATTGGCCTCGCTCCGCAGGACCTAAAATATAAAGACGAACCTTCGGAGACGCGGATTGGGCGCCGCAATCAGATTCGCGAGTTTGTCACGATTCATCGCGGCACTGTTGGCGGCGGGATGCTCACCCAAACCGGCGACGACTGCTTGTTCATGGCCCAGGCCCACGTGGCCCACGATTGCATTTTGGGCGATGGCGTAATCATGGCGAATGCAGCGACACTGGCCGGTCACGTGATCATCGAAAACAACGCCAACGTTGGCGCCTATTCCGGTGTGCACCAGTTTTGCCGGGTGGGCCAGGAAGCATATATCGGCGGCTACTCGGTGGTGGTGAAAGACGCTCTCCCGTTTGCCTTGACCGTGGGGAATCATGCCACCTGCTATGGAATGAATACGACGGGAATGAAGCGGCGAGGCTATTCTCCCGAGGTGATTCGCGCTTTGCACGGCGCCTTTCATCTCCTCCTCTCAGCAAAACTAAACACTTCTCAAGCCCTGGAGCGAATCCAGCAGGAAATCAAAGACGTGGCCGAGGTTGACGCCCTCGTGCAATTTATCCGGTCCTCCAACCGGGGCGTAGTCAAATAAGTGATCCATCGGCAGTTCATCGCTCATAATTCCTTCTTCGTTTAGCTATGCGTTACGGTTTAATCGCAGGCAATGGCCGGTTTCCATTTATGGTTGTCGAAGGGGCACGTCGCGCCGGTGCTTCCCTGTCCGTGGCGGGCATTCGTGAAGAAGCCGATCCGAAGCTTGAGCACGAGGTTGATAGTTTTACCTGGATCGGGATAGGCCAGCTTGGCAGACTGATTCGTTTCTTCAAAGCTGAGGGCGTTGAGCAAGCAATCATGGCCGGGCAAGTAAAGCACGTGCGGATATTTAGCGGCGCGATTCCCGATGCGCGCATGTTGAAAATGCTACTCAAACTCCCGCGCCGAAACACCAATTCCCTGATTGGCGGAATTGCCGCCGAACTAGCCAGCGAAGGCATCGACCTGATTGACTCCACCTTGTTCCTTCAAGATGCATTGCCAACTTTCGGGACCCTGACCCGACGCAAGCCAACCACAGCCGAACGCGCGGATCTCGCCTATGGACAGGAAATCATTCACCAGCTAGCCGAGCTGAACCTGGGCCAAACGATTGTCGTGCGCGGCAAAGCATGCGTGGCGATCGAAGCGATGGAAGGCACTGATTCGACGATCCGCCGCGCCGGCGAGATCATGCGCGGAGAGCACCAGCGTGGAGTGGAAAAGACCAAACCCATTGGCGGCGCTCTCACCGTATTGAAGTTGTCTAAGCCCGATCAGGATATGAGATTTGATGTGCCGGTGGTCGGAGCGCCGACGATTCAGATCATGGCAGAGGCTGGGGCAACTTGCCTTTGTGTGAGTGCGGGTAAAACATTAATGTTCGACCGCGCGGAAATGGTTTCACTCGCCGACCACCACAAGATCGCCATCATTGCGGTCTAGTCCGCCCGTTCCTCGTCGCGAACGGCTTCGTCCCCAGTCTCTTCGTTGGGTATGGGACGGCCAGGCACGCGATAGTCTTCGCTCACCCAGCGATCAAAATCCAGCAGCTTGCAGCGTTCAGAGCAAAAAGGGCGGAACGGGTTGTCCGCCCAGGCTACCTGCTTGTTACATGTCGGACACTTCATTAACGAAAGGTGCGAGCGACTAGTTAGCCAACGCCACGTCGGTCAGCAGCAACTCCGGGCGTTTAATCAGAATTCTACGATTAACGAATTCGATCGTACCTGCGCGGCGCATGGCATTCAAGCGGACGGTGACGCTCTCGCGAGTGGAGCCGACAATGGAAGCAATTTCCCGGTGGGGCAAGGGAATGTCGATTAAGACGCCATCAGTTTCCTTCACGCCATATCGATGGGAGAAATCCGCGAGCAACCGATCGAGCCGGGCGGGGATGGCATTGAGCGCAAAGTCGGCCAGCCGCTGTTCGGCATTCTCCAGCCGCTGTCCGATCAGGCGTAAGGTAAAATCGTGGAGCAAAGGATCCGCCGCCATCGCCAGTTTGTACTGCTCGGCGGGAATCCTGAGCAGCGTGCAGGTCTCATAGGCAACCGCGGAGTTTGCGCGCCGGCCCGCTTTCGAGTAAAGCGCCGACTCCCCAAACAGCGATCCCTGCGGCAGAATATCGATCACCGCTTCTCGTTGAGTAGGGCCTTCGATGCGGCAGAGCTTGATCCGGCCTTTGACGATCGCAAACAAAGCATCGGCCTCGTCGCCGGCGCGATAAACGAAGCGGCGCCGGCTGACATCGCTGATCCGCGAACCAGAAGCAAAACTGGCTACCATGGCTTGGCCCAGGTTTGCGCCGAATTCAAGGCCCGCAATTATCTCTTCACGATCCGCCACGCTAACTTCGTTAGCGCGCCGCAACGGCTTCAGTTTCTTTTCAATTTCAGTCATGGAAACAACCTACAGGAGACGAAGGATTCTGGGACGGTTATCGCTTTCTTGGGGACGAAACCACCTGACTGACGTGCTGGTTAAATCGCTGTCTTTGCCTGGTAATGTAAGGGAACCCGGTGAAACTACCCTAGGTGTTGGAACGCTTCGGCTTGTTGTAACTGACTTTATAACGTGCGCGCGGTACGAAGTAAAGCGAAACTATGCTAGATCCCGCGGGAAGTTCGGGCCGGGCCAGATTGATTGTCGCCAGCTCGTGGATCGGGCCTGACGGCGGGACTGACGGAGATTCTCACAACTTTCATATGGCCCACTTCACGCGTGGGCCAGTCGAGGTCGCCCGTGTTCGTCTCCAGTTGCAGACAAGCCCAACTCATTCACTGAGTGAGTGAAACCAGCAAGTGCCTATGGCCTCGCAACCACACAACCGCACCTGAAACCCGTACGTCTGCATGAGAAAAACCGCACCCTCGTTCTTGCAAGAAATGTTGCTTTAGGCAAAACCCGAAAATTTGGATTGCAACTCTGGAATAAAAGATTAGAATCAGGCTAGAGCGGTCTCCCAGCTGCAAAGAGTTTGTAAGAACGGATATTTCCGTGTTCTCACATTCCTGCTCTATGTCTCATGATCACCGTGCGGATTGTTTTCAATCGCGCCGTCCCGCAACCTGACCTGGTAATTGGTCAGGAGAATCGGTAGGAGCGAAATGAGGAATTGTCCGATGATCAGTCAACCTTTTTTTCTTTAGGCGTTCCGGGCTTAGGGGTCGTGGAAAACTGCGACCACCCGGTGACGTTCTATTTTGGCTGACTGTGGTTCGATGTTTTTGTCAGCACCAATGAGCACTCAGACTCACATCACTGAACCGGAGAATACTGCACCGGAGAATAGCGAGCGCCAGCTTCAGGATACCGCGCTTGAGGAGAGGCGTAGCTTCCTCCAATCTCTCTCCGATAGTTCATTCGAGGCGGTCATGATCGCAAATGATGAAGGTCGCTACATCGATGTTAATTCTGCCGCTTGTGATCTGCTTGGTTACACCCACGATGAGTTAATGCAGTTGAGCGTCTCAGATATCAGTGCGGAGCCATTTCAACAAAACGGTTTGGTGATGTGGGAGGAGTTTATCGCTGCCGGCTCGGCGAGCGGTGAGTATTCCGTGCGCCGCAAAGACGGCACGATATTGCAATTGGAATTTCGGGCGCTAACAAATATTTTGCCTGGCTTCCACGTTTCCTTCATCCGCGACCTCAAGGAGCGCGGTCGTGCCGAAGAGAAAAAAATTGCTGAGGAGAGCTTGAGGCAAACCCAGAGCCTAATGGCCGAGGCGCAGCATCTGGCCCAACTCGGCAGTTGGAGCCGCAATTTGATTACCAACGAAGTAGCCTGG
>JANMVC010000236.1:0-1961 GCA_031392315.1 Pyrinomonadaceae bacterium
CTTTGCGAAAACCTTTGCGAACTTTGCGGTAGATTTGTCTCGCTACTTTTTCTTTTGATTTGCACTCTTCTGTTCGTCTAAAAACCTCTTTCCATCGCGTTCCAGCCAGCCTTCGAGATCCTGCGCCGCTTTTTCCAGTTCGTCATTGTTCAGTAGCCCGCGTCTGAGCGCCTCAAAGAAAGCGCGGGTGCGCACATTGTAGGCGAGCTTTTCATAAGCCTCGTGCGGCGTGCCTTCGGCCGTCGAGATGAAAAGCTTTTCGTAAAGCGTGGCCAGTCGGCTTTCGACGCCGCGCAGGCTCAGCGAACACTTGCGCGCGATGGCCCAGTTTGAAAGACCGAGCGCGAGATAGTAAAGCGCTTCCGATTCAAACTCTGTCAGCAGCGGCCGCTTGAACGAATCCTTAAACGCCGGATCGATCATGTCGGCGCCATCTTCCAGCACGGCGGCGACGAAACGCAGAAAGCGCGACTCAGGATTGTTCTTGTGGATGAAGCCGTAGGCCGGCGGCGGATCCACTGACTTAACGATCTTGCGAATCTCGTTGATATAGATCTCGTGGGGAAACTGCGTCCAGAAAATAATTCGCGCGGAAGGGAAGTCGCGCCAGATTGCGCGAGCGGCTTTCACCCCGGAGAGTTTCGGCATCTGGATGTCGAGGATGCAGAGTTCGGGACGGTGTTCGAGCGCCAGCTTGACGGTCTCTTCGCCATCCGCAGCTTCGACAATGGGCAGGTGCGACGAAAACTCTTTATCCAGAATCTCGCGCAGGTAGTGGCGTTGGGCCACGTTGTCTTCAGCAATTAGTATGGACATCGCGGGCGATAATAGCTTGAAACGTGTCCGCGCAGGAACGTGGCGTGCCACAGTGAGGCTTGCGTTCTAACGCCAGCAGCGTCGGCCGCTGATCTCATGCGTGTTCAGCGGTCGGCTTCCTCATCAAGCGCGAACATTTCTTCCACCGGCTTGCCGAAGAGTTTCCCCAGCTTGATTGCCAACGGCAGGCTGGGATCGTATTTCTCAGTCTCAATCGCGTTTATGGCTTGCCGGGAAACGCCAACGCGTTGCGCCAGCTCTTCCTGCGTCCAGTTTTGCTCAGCCCGCAACACCTTCAAACGATTCTTCATGTTTCCATCCTCGCCGAAAGTGTTAACGATATTTAAGCCAGGCGACCGCGAAGCCGACGGCATAGGGAATGAGCAACACGAGCGGCAAGTCGCGTGGATCGCGGCCAGCCAGAAGTCCCTCGGCGCGGAAGTAGCCGATTCCCCAGGCCGTAACGAGCGAGAGAGGAAACCCAATCGCCAGGGCGTAAAGCTGAATCTGGCGTTGATACTCATCCATGCGCGCGAGCAATCGTGTGTAAAGGAAAACGAACGAGGCAAATCCCAACACCATCAGCGCAGTGACCAGCAACCGGACGGGATGACCCGGCGGATAGAATCCGCGCAGGACAATATGGGCGACTACCAGCCCCACCGTTAACCCGCAAAAAACAAGCACTGCCGCGCCGCCCGACGTACCCTTTTCTGAGCTTTTGTTGGACATTTCTGCGACTCCTTCCATTTGTGTAGCCTCTCTTTCGTGAATTCCGAGCCGAGGGCAGCGTAAAGCATTCCTTCCTAAATGTCAAGCATACTTTACATTCAGTGTTTTTGAGAATTCAGCGACATCGGTCAACTCCTTGGTATTAGTGCAGGTTGGATTTGGCCGGGCTTCTGTTCGGGAACTTTGCCTTCTGCTTTGCGACCTTCGCTGTGCCACCGAGTGCTAATCCTTGACTAGCGGTGAGGTTGTTTGCACTATGGGCGCTGCCACGACCCGCAAACATTTCCGTCCGGAAGGTAATCGCTATGCATCTGCCACGAGCCGTCTATGTCGCAACCATTGGTCTGCTCTGTCTGTTCACCCTTGACGTCGCGGCCCAGCCAGCCGCTGCTCCCTCGCCGCGCGATGAGAAG
>JANMVC010000333.1:0-8992 GCA_031392315.1 Pyrinomonadaceae bacterium
CGGCGCGAGATCGCTTGAATTACGCAAATCGCCGCCGCTGAAGGCGTCGAGATCGATTATGTGGACGCCCGAAGGCGTGGCGAGTTGCACCAGACGCAGCCGGCCGACGTAGGGATCGAGTTCGGTGGTTTCAGTATCGAGTCCGATCACCTGATGGGCGGAGATGGATTCAATCGCCTTGCGGAGCGTTTCCGCTGTTTTGATGACCTGATAGTTCATTTGGTCGAGTTGAAACTTCGAGAACTCTGGATTACCCTCAAGAAAGACGATCCACGAAATCACACTAACCAACACGAAACAGCATTAGTGAAATTTCGTGTGGTTTAGTGGATCGTTCCCTTAACACTCGTTGTCGGTTTCACTAAGATCATTAGCAACAGCGCGGCGGTCGCACCCAACGCCGCGCTCAGTAGAAACGCGGTTTGCGCGCCGCGCCACTCCCACACCGCACCCATCAACAATGACGCGGGAAACACTGTGATGCCGAAAGCAAGATTATACAGGCCGTAAGCTGTGCCACGTTGTTCCGGTCGCACCAGGTCGGCCACCAACGCCTTCTCCGCGCCTTCGGCGAGGCCAAAATAGATCCCGTAGATCAGGAAGAGTATCCAAACGGAAATTTCATTTGTGACGAAAGCGAATCCGGCATAGACCGCTGCATAAAGTATCCAACCAGAAACGATCAGCCGCCTGCGACCGAGGCGATCTGACAGGTCACCGCCGAAGATCGAACTCAATACTTTCGTTACATGCAGGGCGGCCCACAGCAGCATGATATTAGCGCCCGAAACTCCGGTGTCACGCGCACGAAGGATTAGAAAAAAATCCGAGGAATTCGAGAGCGTGAAAAGAGCGACGATCGGCAGGAAGCGTTTGAAGTTGCTGTCAAAGCCGCGCAACGAAATCCGCAGCGGCGGTGCTACAGCCGGCGTCGGGGCCGGAACTGTTTTGGGAATTTGGGATTCGCGAACGAAGAATGCGACGACCACCACCGCAGCCAGCGCCGGAATCGAAGCCAGCAGAAAAATATTCTGGAAGTCGCCGGCAGTGGGCGCGTTGCGATCTACGGCAAACAGCAGTACCAGAACGTAACCTATCAAAGGGCCGATGACGGCGCCGCTGTGATCCATCGCCCGGTGAAACCCAAACGCTAAGCCGCGTTCCTCAACCCTCACGGCGTCGGCAATCATCGCGTCGCGCGGCGCGCTGCGGATGCCCTTGCCCACGCGATCTGTTAGTCGAATTCCCAGGACGTGATACCAGCCGGTAGCGAACGCCAACAATGGCCGGATGAAACTGGAAAGCGCGTAGCCAAAAACAACCAGGCCCTTTCGTTTGCCGGCGCGATCACTGAAATGTCCAGCAAAGAGTTTGAGGAAACTGGACGCCGACTCCGCCGCGCCTTCGATCGTTCCGAGCAGCCTTGGAGAAACGCCGAGCGTGATGCTGAGAAAGACGGGCAGCAGCGGATAGATGATTTCGCTGGAGACATCGTTTAGGAGACTAACGAGACTGATAGCGAATACATTGCGCGGTAGCCTTCGATACCGTCGCCAGAGGCCGAGCGATCCTTCGTCGAGTTTGTCAGAACTCAAGCGCGCATCGAATTGATCGGCGGCGTCAGTATCGGTTTCAGCCATGATGCAGCCGCTATTTGGAAGGTGTGCGACGAGTGGGTGCGGCGCGCTGTTTTGGCGGAGGCGTGGGCGCCAGGCGCGTAGTCCACCACCAGAAAACGCCGCCGCCGACAAGTGCGATAACGATCACGCTGACTATCGCAGCACGCACCGCCCAGCGAATCGCCAGCCTGGCAACGAGAAAAAGTATTGCCAGCAGAACGATGCCGCCGATGATGAAGATGGTGGTGAAGCTCATTTTGAATCAGTGGTTACTGCCCACTGCTCACTGTCTCTTAAAGCTCGCGCGGACCACGGTCTTGATATTTCCGCGCACATGGAAGTCGCCTTCAATCTCAACGCTCAATGGATCGCAAGCGCGCACGAAGTCGTCGAGGATCACGTTGATGACGTGCTCGTGGAAGATCTTCACATTGCGAAACGAGTTGACATAGAGCTTCAGGCTCTTGAGTTCGATACAGCGTTTGTTCGGAACATACTCGAGGCGAATGGTGGCAAAGTCGGGAAAATCGGAAAACGGGCAGATGGCCGTAAACTCTGTGATTTCGAAATCGATCTTGATCTCGCGACCGGGAAACTCATAAGGAAACGTGTCGAGCGGATAAAGATTCATATCCTCACGGGAGGTAGAACGAATATCCAAGTCCTGTTGATTAATTGGCGGAAGTTCTATTTCTGGGTTAATCATCGGTCTCCCGATCTTACTTGAGAGCGCCATCCGCAGCAAACAGCCGGAAAAGTTGTGGTGTGTGAGTTTCAGTCCGCGTGCGACTCTCGTCTGAGGACAAAGCACGATCCACGAAAGAACACCAAGCTGCACTAAAAGACAGGTGTTTCGTGACGATTCGTGTGACTTCGTGGATCGTGCGCTTTCCACTGACATCGGCGCGGAAGGCAGTCTTAACCGTAGGAAGGCGCCCGCCCAATGGCGAACACTTTTACCAACATCAGGCCAGCGATGAATCCTCCTATGTGCGCCGCATAAGCCACACCACCCTGCTGTGAACCGCCGCCCAGAATACCCAGGCCGCTGATCAACTGAAACGCGAACCAGATTCCAATGGCCACATACGCAGGCACGTCTGTCAGGAAGCGAAACATGATCACCGTCACCCGACGCTTGGGATGCAGCAGCAGATAACCGCCCAACACACCGGAGATGGCGCCTGAAGCTCCCAGGCTGGGGATCAGCAAGCTTCCCTGTTCCGCAGCAAAGGCGACGGTCGTAAACACATGCGCCAGCGAGGCAATGACGCCGCAGACGAGATAGAAGAGTACATACCTGACATGGCCGAGCGTGTGCTCAAGATTGTCGCCAAAGATCCAAAGGAAGAGCATGTTGCCGGCGATGTGTGCGATCCCGCCGTGCATGAACATCGAAAAGATCAAAGTCATGTAAACGGAAAAGGGCGTGGGTTGGAGGCCTGGAATTAAGAGTTCCTGGCCGGAGACGGGATGCTCTACAACTCGATCCGGCGTAGTGAGATCGCGTCCGGTTACGATCTCCTGCGGCACTGTTGAAAATGCATAGGTAAACTTGTCGTTAGTGCCAACCTGTTGCAGGAAAACAAAAACCAGGATGTTGACTGCGATCAGAATGTAGTTAACAAACGGTGTCGTCGTGCGGTCGCTATTGTCGTCGTAGAGCGGAAAAACCATTGGACAGTCTCCTTACAAATTGTCCGACAAACTTCAGTTTGTCGCACCGCAGCGACAAGCTAAAGCTCGTCGGACATCAAAACTGAATCCCTATCCGTCACCAGCGACATAATCATCGCGCTTCTTGAGGACTTAGTCCGCAATTTTCACGCCAGCATGCACAATCGCCGGCTCATGCGGCTTCAGTAATTCATAACCTTCCGAACGCGCAACGAAAGTGGCAGCGGTGATATCGCCGACGACATTCAACGTCGTCCGGCACATATCCAGAATTCGATCCACTCCCAAAATGATCGCAATCAGCGCCGGGTTCACCCCAATCGTCACCAACACACCGATGATGAAAGGAATCGAACCAGACGGAACCCCGGCCGTGCCAATGCCGCCGAGTATCGCCAGGTAGACAACCATCAACTGCTGGCCTATCGACAGATCGACGCCGGCAAGCTGCGCCAGAAACAACACAGTCACGCCTTCGTATAACGCCGTGCCGTTTTGATTTGCCGTGGCGCCCACCGTCAAAACAAAACTATTAATCTCCTGAGGCACCCCGAGGTTCTCTTCAGACACGCGCAATGCCGTGGGCAACGTAGCGTTTGACGACGAGGTGGAGAATGCCGTCAGAATCACTGTCTTAATGCGCCGGAAGAATTCAAACGGCGACATCCGCGAGAGGAAATAAATTGAAAGCGAGTAGACGCCAAACATGTGCAATGACAATCCGACCAGCACGGTGACGACAAACCACGCCAGCGCCTGCAACAGATCGAGCCCAAATCGCGCGGTGTTGTTGAAGAGCAAACAGGCCACCGCGTAGGGCGCAAACTTCATGATGATCTCGATGATCTTCGCGGTAATTTCGTAGAGCGCCTGGAGGCCGCGCAGAAAAGGCGCTGTGACGGAAACAGGGATCAGAGTGATCGCGATGCCGATTATCAGCGCGAAGAACATCAGGTGAAGCATGTTCGGCGTTCCGGCTGAGGTCGCGGTGCTGGGATTTGAAGGCACGCCGGACATCGCCGCGAATGGATTGGAAGGCACGAGCGTTTCGACCACCTGCATCAGCGGCGATGAAACAGTCCCCGACTTCTTGGCCGCATCCACCTGCTTCGTCGCATCTGTTGCGTAGCGTTGTTCGAGCGCCGCTTTCGTCGCCGGATCAATACGTTCTCCCGGCCTGATCGTGTTAGCGAGTGTCAACCCGATAACCACCGAGATAGCTGAGACGACGAGGCAGTAACCAAACGACTTAAGACCAACGCGTCCGAGTTTGCGAATGTCGCCAATGCCCGCGACTCCGACCACCAGCGACGAGAACACGAGCGGCACGACAATCATGAGCAGTAGGCGGAGAAATAGTTGGCCAACTGGCTGCGTGATGTTGTCGACAATCCAAGCCACGCGCGGATGGTCGCCGCCAAACGCCAGGTTTACCGAAACGCCGGCAATCACCCCGACTGCGAGGCCGATCAGGATGCGCGAGTGGAGCGCAATGCCCTTCGGCTTGTCTGGCGTCTCATCGTCAAGGTCCGTGGTAACTTCCCGCTCAAACGCATCGGCGCTGATCTCTTTCCGTGATGGCTGGTTGTTATCTTCAGGCATAAGTTTGACTCAACTTGAAACTCCAGACTTGAAACTCGAAACTGGGATTACCTGCCCCAGCGAAGCTTGTCTCGCAAAACTTCAAAGTAGTTTCTATTCATAGGCTGCACGATGTTGAAAGTAGTCTGGCTCTTTCGAATCGTCACCCGATCCTCGACCTGCAAGGGAAAGCCCACCTGGCCATCAAGAGTCAGCGCCACTTCTTCCCGATCCGTTTTCAAGCAAAGCTCAATTACCGCGTCGTCAGGCACCACGATGGGACGGTTCGAAAGTGTGAACGGACAAATCGGCGTGATCACGACAGCGTTCATCGAGGGAAAAATAACCGGACCGCCGGCCGAGAGATTGTAGGCAGTGGAGCCTGTCGGAGTGGAAACAATCAGGCCGTCCGCGCGAAATGAGTTTACAAACTGCCGGTTGAGATAGGCTTCAATCTCGATGATCCGCGCGAGCGCCGACTTGTTGATGACAATGTCATTGAGCACGCGATTGCGCTTTGGTTCGTCATTACCACGCTGGAGTTCGACATCCAGCATCACCCGGCGATCCAGACGGTAATTGCCGGCCAGGATTGATTCGAGCGCCGTGTACAACTCCTCGATGCGAAACTCCGCGAGGTAACCGAGGCCGCCGTAGTTGACGCCGAGCACCGGCACTTCAGTTTCGCCCATCATGCGCGCCGCTGCGATCATGGTGCCGTCGCCACCTAACACGAGCACTAAGTCAACGCCGGCCGCCAGTTTTTCGGGTTCGACTTGCTCGACCGCGCAGCCAGTTTTCTGCTCAATGCGTTCGCGCTCGATTTCTGGACCGCCAAGGAGGGTGATGTCGCGCTCGGTAACCCACGTCGCCAGCTCGCACATTGTCTTGAGCGCATCCGGTTGATGCGGCTTCAGGACAATGCCGATGCGCTTGATTGAAGAAACTGTCATCTTGAAGCAACCGACCGAAATCGTCTTGCGGGGGATGAATGAAAAGACCGCCGCATGGTAACTGCTAGGTTGACTGGGGAGCAATATAAGAAGACGGAGTGGGTCGACTAAGTTGGAAACGGGAGTCGTCGAGAGCTTAAAGATTCAGCGTACCAGGTCGCTACCGCGCCCGGTTCTGACTTTCGTCTTGGCCCGGTCGAACGATGGGTGACTACTGCTTTCCGTAGAGGGCGAGGAATTCTACGTTGCCGTCCGCGCCTTGAATCGGCGATTCAATGAGCCCTTTGACTTCAAGCCCGAGCTGCCGCGCTGCACTGTTAACTTCATCAATCACACGCGAGTGCTTTTCAGGGTCACGAACAATGCCACCTTTGCCTACTTCACCTCTGCCAACTTCAAATTGGGGTTTGATGAGAAGGATCAAAGAACCACCGTCTTTTAGCAACGGCACGATCGCCGGCATGATTTTGGTCGCGGAAATAAAAGAGACATCCATGACCACGATGTCGAATGCGGATTCGAAATCTTCGGATTTGAGATAGCGCGCGTTTACGCCTTCTCTTGTTTCAACGCGCGAGTCGGTTCTGAGTCGCCAATCGATCTGGTTATGGCCGACGTCAATTGCAATCACTTTGCGAGCACCATGTTGCAGCAGGCAATCGGTGAAGCCGCCAGTGGAGGCTCCGACATCGAGGCAAGTCAGTTCGTCTACCTTGATTTGAAATTCGCGGAGCGCGGCTTCGAGTTTTAGGCCACCGCGGCCCACATAACGTGAAGCTGGATCGTCTCCGCCTTTGATTCGAATTTCTGCGCCGGGAGGAACGAGGTCTGAAGGTTTGTTGATGCGCTGTTCGTTGACGAGGACGACGCCGGCCATCACCATCGCCTGGGCTTTCGTGCGTGAGTCGGCCAGGCCAAGCTGAACCAGCAATTTGTCGATCCGCTCAGGACGCTGCTGTGACTGAGATGTTTCGCCTGCCATCGAATTTCACTTTACCGCAAAATTCGCCCTGGCTGGGAGGGCCAGATGGGAGCACCAGCTGGGAGCGCAGGCATCCTGCCTGCTCTTCGCGCCGCCTCAACAGTCAACGCCGGAGCAATACTTGGCCCTCAGGCCTGTCGACGCACGGCTTGCGTCAAAGCCCGCGGAGTATCGGCAAGTCCCAGTTCGTTTGCACAATTCACACAAAGCCAAACCAGAATGTGCGGCGCGTCGACCCAGAAAAACGAACTCACTTTTTTGGCCACCTGCATGGCCTGATCGATTGGAAGGCGTTGCAAGGCCTGCACATAAAACTCGCCATTGTAGAAGTCGCCTTCCGTGCCGTCCTCTCGATGAACGCACTCCCGTTCTCGAAACGTCTGTTTCTTCATAAAAACACCCTCGCGCCGCTACGCGCACTATGACGGTCATGTTGAAGTCGGGATTTCGCTAATGTGAGAGAGTTGACTAACGAGGCAAGCGACCTGCGAATCGGAAACTATCTCTACTTGCGTGCGGCCAAATAATGCCACTAGCAAAAGAAACAGTCAACCAGCTTCTGCTGATAGGTTGGGCAGTGTGATTGTGGCAAGCGCATCTTGCGCGTGATTCACAGGCGGGACGCCCGTGCCACTATGGTCTGGGCGAACCCTCAAAGATATCGCGAATGCGCAGCAGGTCATCCGGAGACCTGGCCTCGCGCCTTTCCCGCTCCGCACGGCGGCGTTCTTTTCGCGCTTGCCTGCGGGCGGCCTTTCGATCTGAGTCACTCTCCTCTTCGATGTGATTGTTATTCTTCTCTCGGATCACAGCTACGAGCCGCGGGCGCGGTTTTTTACCAGGCTCCGTTGAATCCGAGTTTGTTGCCGGAGTCTGCTTTTTCGCCACGGAAGTATTGTCATCATCGACGGTCGGCTGAGCCGCCACAGGCCCGGAAAAACTGTTTGCCGCACCAGCGGAATTCCCCTCTGCGGCCAACCCAACCTCCGCACCCTCGAGCGCCTCCGCAGCGTCTCCATTCGAACGAGAGTAGTAAAGTGCGGTCGCAAAGATACCGACCAGCAGCGCGCCGATCAGACCCAGACCGAGAATCCAGGGCCGCGAAAATACTGTTTGCCCTCTCGACTCAGTGACCGCGTCAAGCGGCACGACGGGCCGCGCCGAAAGCACTGTGGCCTCCTCGTCGAAATGAGGCTCCGGTAGCGATGATTCTGCATCGATGAATTGCTGGTCAGTAGTAGTGGATGACATAATTTTAGACCGATCACTTCGTCAATTAGTTTTACTGCCGCAATCTTTTGCAAGAACGGGGCCAAAAACGATCGGCGAGCTAACCAGAGGGGTAACGCGGAAACGGGGAAGCGTGGATGGCGGATAAGCCGACTATATCGTGCATTAAAACAACGCGCCCGTCTGTATCATCGGACGGGCGCAGAGAATAGTCTGATTGGGAGTGTCGATTAGCGACTTACTTTTTGCGGCCTTGTGCGGCGATCGTCCAGCACCTCGATGCTCTCTTTCACGCGCGTGAAAATACCGTCAGCATCAAGACCATACTTGGCAAGCAGCAGCTTTGGATCGCCGTGGGTTACGAGCCGATCCGGGATTCCCATGCGGACGACCCGCAGCTTGTCTTGCAGGCCATTCTCTTCAAGTAGTTCCAACACCGCGGAACCAAAACCGCCCGCAAGATAGGCTTCTTCAACGGTAACGATCAGCCGTTTGGTTCGTGCCAACGCGAGCAGTAACTGCGCATCCAGCGGCTATACGAAGCGTGCGTTAACAACGGTGGTTTCGATTTTTTCCTTCGCCAGGTTCTCTGCCGCCTGCAACGCGGGATGAACCATCGAGCCATAGGCAACGATCGCGATCTCGCCTCCGTCGCGCAGTATCTCGCCCTTGCCGATTTCCAGAAGCTGCGGCGCGCCGCTGATGTCGACCCCAATGCCGTTGCCTCTTGGGTAGCGCATGGCAGCCGGACCTACGTGCTCGACCATCGTCAGCAGCATGTCGCGCATCTCGCCTTCGTCTTTCGGCGCCATCATGACGAGATTGGGAACACTTCGCAGGTAGGCAATGTCGAGTAGTCCATGATGAGTTGGCCCATCGCCGCCGGCGACGCCGCCACGATCCAGCGCAAACTTCACATTCAGGTTTTGAATGCAGACGTCGTGAACGAG
>JANMVC010000520.1:0-2304 GCA_031392315.1 Pyrinomonadaceae bacterium
TACCCCTGATCGTAGTCGCACAGAGCCACGCGCAGCCCGTCAGGCGAAATGTCTCCGCCGGTAATCAGTCCCCCGAAGAAGCCCGGCAAGTTGATTTCACCGACGCGCTTCAGCGTCGTCGTTGCGGTGGTGTTCAATGGCGCCTGGGCTTCAAACAACTTCGGATTTCCCAGAGGCACCTTAGTCACGATGTAGATGTTCCCGGTTTGCGGATGCACCAACAGCGCTTCCGCATCGTGTGCTCCATCGGGATAACGCAGGCGAATTATCTCAGCATCTTTCGTGGCGACTGGAGCGGCTTTGGTCGAACCTGCGTCAGCGGCAGTAATCAACGGCTCGGGCACGCGATAGACCTTGATCTCCTCGCGCGATCCGCGGTTGTCGCCGATGTCTCCAATGTACAGATAGTTTGTGCCGCGGTTTGGGCCAGGGCCTGCGGCAATGTCTTCCCAATCGCGAGCGGCGGCGCCGGTCACACGCCAGACGCCCCTGGACGCGCCACGATAGTCGAAGGCGTAAAGAAACGGCCCGTCGCCCGAATCGTTGTGCGTCCAGTAAAGTCCCGGCGTAGTACGCGAGGAAACGATCCCGCTGCTTTCATTGATCTCTTTGGCGGAACGGCTGCCGAGTTTTGAAGGTGGACCATACCCCTCAAGGCGGCCGGCTTCGTTAGCTGTGGTCTGACGCGATCCACGGCCACCGCTTCGCGCGTCTTCCGAAACGGCCACCTGATGACAGGCAGAAACGCACAGCAGCAGACAGGCAAACGAGAAATATTTGAGCGCCGTGCGGGTCATTCTTTTGCCGTAAGGCCTTTTGCAACCAGCGCCTCGCGCGCCACTTCTTTGTCGTCGAAATGGAAAACTTCGCGGCCCAGGATTTGATAGTCCTCATGGCCCTTGCCGGCAATCAACACCAAGTCGCCGTCACTCGCTTCCGATATCGCCTGATGAATCGCCTCGCGCCGGTCGGCAATCTTGCGATACGGCTTCCCCGTTTGTTGAATTCCTGCTTCCACTTCAGCCAGAATTTTCTCCGGGTCTTCAGTTCTGGGATTATCCGAGGTCAGAATCACCACATCGCTCAAGCTGCCTGCCGCCTCGCCCATCGGCGCGCGCTTTGAGCCATCCCGATCGCCGCCACAACCAAACACGGTAATGATCTTTCCCTTGGTGACTTCCTTCGCTGTGCGCAAGACATTCAGCAACGCATCGTCGCTGTGCGCGTAATCGACCACAACCGAAAAATCTCCATCGTGCGCCACGCGCTCGAAACGCCCTGGCGCGCCGTTACACTTCTCCAGCGCCCGCGTTATCACATCCAGGTCATAACCGAGGGCGAGCCCGCTGGCGACCGCAGCCAGCGTGTTATAGATGTGTGGCGGGCCGACCAGCGGCGAATGAAACTCACACTCGCCCGCCGGAGTTCGCAACTTGAACCGCATCCCTTCCAGCGAAAACTCCGCGTCGCGCGCAGTCACTTCCGCTTCCGCGTTCACTGCGTAGGTGACGACTCGCAATCCCTCGCGCGCCAGTCGATCGGCCAATGCCACCCCATAAGGATCGTCAACATTGATGACTGAAACGCGCGGGCGCGCACCCAACCGCCCATCAAAGAGCCGCTGCTTCGCGTACCAATAGTTTTCCATCGTCTTGTGGTAGTCGAGGTGGTCGCGCGTGAGATTCGAAAAGACGGCGACGGCGTATTCGAGTCCGTCGCAGCGATGAAAATCCATTGCCTGCGACGACGCTTCCATTACCGCCGTCCGGCACCCGATGTCGACTGCCTGGCGCAGCATGCGCTGCATGTCAGTGGCTTCGGGCGTCGTGCGGTCGGCTTTGAAACGCTCCGGGCCAAGCCGGTATTCGACCGTGCCGGTCATCGCCACGAATTCGCCGGCCGCTTCCGGAATCGAGGCGATCAAATACGCCGTCGTCGTTTTTCCATTGGTCCCGGTGATGCCGACTAACTGGAGTTCCCGTGACGGATGATGGTGTACTTCCGCCGCCGCCTGGGCCATCGCGCGACGCACATTCTCAACTTGAAGCCAAGCGCCGTTGAAGTCAGCCGGCTTGGCCAGTTCGGAAATCACGCCGAGCGCGCCTTGTTCCATCACCTGCGGCACAAACTTGTGTGCGTCAAACAACCCGCCGCGCACGGCGACGAATAAGCAGCCAGGCCCGGCGCGCCGGGAATCATGGCTGACATCGGCAACGATCAGACTCTCATCCAAGCTCAGCTTGCCACCGGTCACTTCAGCGATTCGTTTGAGTGTAATTGGTTCAGTTGTCACGCTTGAATTCT
>JANMVC010000416.1:0-13257 GCA_031392315.1 Pyrinomonadaceae bacterium
CGAAAGCGCTTCTCGCCGGAGTTTGTTAATCGCATCGACGCCGTCGTCACCTACAACCCGCTCGACGCTGACGCCATAGAGGCAATCCTCGAACACGATCTGCGCGCACTCCAGGATCATGTCAACCTGCGGCTTGGTGAACGCTACTTCTCCATTGAGGTCACACCCGCAGCGAAGGAATTTCTCCGCCGCACCGGAATTAGTTCCGAATACGGCGCTCGCGAACTCAAACGAACAATTCATCGCCAGCTTACACAGCCATTGGCCACCATGGTGGCCCGCGGCGAGATTCGGCCCGGCGCGAAGGTGCGCGTTTCAGTTGACGAAGCAACCCAGAGTCTCTCGATAGTGGGCAGCGGTGGCCACGCGGCGGTGGCCAACAAAACGCCGACCATCTTGATTGTAGACGACAACCACGACCTGCTGTTTTTCCTGGCCGGGCAGTTGAAACAGGAAAATTGGGAGGTTCTGATCGCCGAAACCGGAGCACAGGCGCGCCTGACGTTTTATCAACGCCGGCCGGATGTGGTGTTACTTGATTACATGCTCGGCGAAGACGATGGCTTGCAGCTCGGATTGGAGTTTCAGCAGCAAGCGCCGCTGACCCATATCGTTTTGATGACTGGCGGCGGGTTTTCGGATGAGTTGCAGGCCGTCTGCGAAGAGCGCGACTTTCCCGTGCTCTACAAGCCTTTTCTGGCTCAGGACGTTCTGAACCTGGTGCGCCGCCGCTTTAGCAAGGTGAGTGCGGCGACTGCCGCAGCCCAGTGATTTCTCAAGATCGCATGCACTCCCGAACAGGATGTTGCGTGCGTGAGGCGGGGACGCCGTTCTGGGGCGAGGACGGCGTCTCTTTCCCCTTCTGTAAGATGAAGGGTGAGGCAAACTTCATCAGGTAACAAGCGGCATCAAGCAGGTCGTCCCTGTCATGTGGGTGGAATATTGATTGCTATCCATGACAGTGGGATTTCGAATCGCGTGCATCCTTGAAGTATCAAGACACGCGCCACGGAGAAGGACGCTGCCTTGGGGCGAGTGCAGCGTCCTTTTTCTTTTTGGAAACGGGCACCGAGTCTGGCAAATAAGCACCGACTCGCCAATCGCCTTCTTCGGCGGAGAATCGTTCATTTATGAACAAGAGTCCTCGAATTAACCTGGCTGGCATATCGCTTGCCAAACTGATGCCGGAAAGCCCCGGCGATCCGCAGCAATTCGATGCCTTCTGTCCCGGAAGTCCTAACTCCCGCTATTTGGGTATCCAGCAAACCAGGTTGACCGCTCTGATATTGCGGCATTACGCCCAGCCGTTTCTCCCAAGGTGTTTGGAGGTTTGCCCATAGCCGGGTCGCTTTCTCAGGCATCGTCGCGATTGCGGTCGCGTTCTGGTGCTGATGGGAAGGGACGCGAGGACGTTCGGGGCAGCCCACCTCGAATTTTGGGGAGTTATAAGTTTATGTTTAGCAAGCGAATACCGCATTGGTTGTCTGCCAACCTTCCGATCAATATCGCAATCGCATTATTCCACGCGATCCTCCTCACCATTCTGTGGAACTCCGTTTTCGCGATTGCGCGGAAAGAACGTGAAGATACAAGCCGAGCCGCGATAACCCGGATTCAGAACCTCGCGATCGCATTCGAGCAATATACGACTCGAATCATCGAAAGTGCAGACTCTGTCAACAGGGATCTGATTCGCGAACACGCGCGCACCGAAGGCAAGCTTGATCTCTTCCAATTCGTCGCAGGGCACAGCCGCGACAATAACGTGTTGCGCGGGGTAGCCATCAGTAACCAACTTGGCGACGCTAGATTTGCAGACAGTTCAACGTCACTAGTTACTGACGCAAATGTCGCGGCGGATGATTATTTTCGAGTCTATCTTGACCGCGACCGCGGCAAGGTGTTTGTTGGTAAACCGGTAACGGGTCTCCTCTCCGGCACGACACTCATTCCCCTGTCACGACGAATCAATAAAGCAGACGGCACATTCAACGGCGTGGTCGTAGCTTTTATCGAACCTTCGATTTTCACCGACTTTCTGCGCGAGGCCAGACTGAACCCCCTCGATATCATTTCGGTGGTTGGCCTGGACGGAGTTATGCGCGCGCGGCTGAAGGGGGAAACAGTTAGTTCGGGAAGCGATATCAGCAGGGGCTCGCTGTTTGCGGAAATAGCCAAGGGCCGGGTGGGCAGCTATGTCGCTAAAGGGTCAATCGATGGAGTACTCCGGTATTTCAGTTACAGAGTAATTTCGGATTATGAACTCGTGACCACAGTGGGGATCTCAGAGGCGGACGTCATGGCAGCGCTTTACCAAAGGCGGACCAGGTATTTCTGGGCGACCGGAGTGGCCAGCGTAATCATAGCCGGCTTCGCTGTGCTGTTAATGATTGCATTGGCCAAGCACAAGCTTGCCGGAGTGGAGTCAAACCGACTGGCGGCGATTGTCGAGTCTTCCGAGGACGCGATCATCGGAACGGATTTGCAGGAGAGAGTCACCAGTTGGAACCCCGGGGCGGAAAAGATCTTGGGGTATTCAGCTTCTGAGATGATGGGGCAACCAATTACTAGTCTTATCAGGCCGGCTCGCCCAGGGCAGGAAGCGCAGGTTCTCACCCAGAACGGGCGCGGCGAAACCGCGGCGCACTTTGAAACGCTCTGGTGGCACAAGGATGGCCGCAGCTTGCACGTATCCGTCACGGATTCTGAAATCAAGGCGGCTGGAGTAATTGTGGGCGCCTCAATGGTGGCGCACGACATCTCTGAGCGCAAGCAGGCCCAGGCAGCGACACGCGAGAGCCAGGCGCGCTATCGCACTCTCTTCGAGCACGCGTCTACCGGAATCCTCATCTCTGATCCGGCGGGCTACTACATCGACGCCAATGCCAGCATCTGCCGGATGCTCGGATATTCTCGCGACGAACTGGCAGGTCTCCACTCGGCAGACATAGTGCAACCGAGCGAGGTTCAGCACGTCGGGACCGCGTTGGACATGATCAAGGCCAAGGCCGAATACCAACGGGAGTGGCAGTTTCGACGCCAGGATGGTTCCAACTTTGCGGCCGATGTGATCGCGACCTTGATGCCCGACGGCAACGTGATGGCGATGGTCCGCGACATCACCGAACGCAAGCAATCGGATGCGGCACTGCGCGAAAGCGAAGAGCAGTTGCGCCTGGCGGTGGAGGCCACCAAGCTGGGAACCTGGGACTTTGATCCAGTTGCCGGCGAACGGCATGGGTCTGACCAGACCAAGAAGATATTCGATCTGCCGACCGGCGAGGCTCTCACCCGAGAACAAATCATCGCCCGCGTTCATCCGGACGACCGGCAACGAATGCACGATGCAATCGCCGCCGGCCTGCAGCCAACCGGCACCGGCGAACTGCACGTAGAGTTTCGGATTGTTCGAGCAGATGGTGAGGTGCGCTGGGTTGAAACCAATGGTCGCACCTTGTTTGAGAATTCTGCGCCGACGCGTCTCATCGGCACCGTGCTAGATATCACCGAACGCAGGCTCTCTGAGACCTCCCGCCAAACTTCAGAGCTGGGATACCGCCGACTATTTGAAGCCGCCCAGGACGGCATTCTGATTCTCAATGCGGACGGACAGATTATCGATGTCAATCCTTTTCTGATCGAGATGCTTGGTTACGCCAAACAGGAACTCATCGGCAAAGAGCTCTGGGAGATTGGTGTTTTTAAGGATATCGCAGCCTCCAAAATCGCCTTTGACGAATTGCAGGAGCAAGGATACATCCGCTACGACGACTTGCCGCTTGAAAGCCGCGCCGGAGTTGTCAAACAGGTGGAGTTCGTGAGTAACAGCTATCTGGTGGGTGAAAAACGAGTGATCCAGTGCAACATTCGCGATATCACGCAGCGCATGCAAGCGGAGGAAACACTCCGCTCCAAAGACAAAGAACTGCGAGGTATGACCCAGCAACTGTGGCAGGCGTCGAAGTTGGCCACGATGGGCGAACTCTCGGCCAGCATTGCCCACGAACTCAATAATCCGCTGACCACCGTTACCTTGAGCCTCGAAGCGTTAATGCATCGGTTGTCTGGAGATGAGAGCTACACCCCCATTTTGACAACCCTCAGAGACGAGTCGGATCGCATGGCCAATCTGGTCGGCAACCTCTTGCAATTCAGCCGACGCAGTCATGCGCAGATATCGATCCTAAACATCGCCGAGGAGTTGGCCACCGCACTAAATTTAATTAATTACCACCTGCGTAGTCATAACGTAAAAGTCGTACAGGACATCGCCGCCAATCTGCCCACCATCCCTGGCGACCGCCAGCAACTATTGCAGGTATTTCTCAACCTCATCACTAACGCCAGCGATGCAATGCCCGAAGGCGGGACCCTGACTGTGTGCGTCCGGCTCGAGAGTCTGGACCCAATCGGCACCGCAATCATCATCGAGTTTATTGACACGGGAATGGGCATTGACCCAGCAGATCTGCAAACGATCTGGGAGCCTTTTTTTACTACGAAGCTGGAGGGCAAAGGCACCGGGCTGGGCTTGCCCATCTGTCGCCGCACCATTGAGGAGCACGGGGGGACGATTGACGTGAAGAGCCAGCCGGGGCTCGGTACGACCTTTCGGATCCATCTGCCGGCGCTGGAGGCGGGCCCGGCTTCGCAGTCTGATGGAAGGAAAGTGCAACCAGGAGTTATTAAAGTCCACGCCAAAAGTGCGCTGAGCCTGATCGAAAGAAACGACGCATGAGGCAAACAACGGATACCCTGACCCGCAACCACGACGCGCCAATCTCCAACGGAAGGATCGCCAAAATCCTCGTCGTTGACGACGAGCCTAGCCTGCGCAACATTCTGGTGCAGTCGTTGAGTTCGCAGAGCTATGACGCGCAGGGCGCCGCTTCCGGCGCTGAGGCCCTCGAGAAATTACGAGTTGAAGACTTCGACCTGCTGCTTAGCGACCTCATGATGCCGGAGATGGACGGGCTCACCCTCTTGCAGAAAGCCCTGGAGATCGATCCGTATCTCGTCGCCATCATGATGACCGGCCAGGGCACGATCCAAACTGCGGTTGATGCCATGAAACGCGGCGCGTTTGATTACGTGCTAAAACCCTTTCGCCTGGAAACCATGATGCCCGTGCTCACCCGGGCCACCAATATGCGCCATCTGCGCCTGGAAAACGTCCAACTGCGCGAAGCGGTGGCCATCCATGAACTCAGCCAAACCATTGCCTTCACCCTCGACCGGCAAACCCTGCTCAGTAAGCTTGCCGATACGGCCCTGCAGCAGAGCGTAGCCGACGAGGTTTCCGTTTTGCTGCCGACCCCCGACGGCAAAGAGCTCTATGTTGCCGCCGTGCGTGGCAAGAAACGGGAGCGATTGCTGGGCGAGCGTGTGCCCTTCGATAAAAGCATCTCCGGTTGGGTAGGCCACGAGCTGATGCCGCTCATCCTCAACGGCGAGGTCCATGACAATCGGTTTAAGGCCCTCTGGCCCCGACCGGAAATTAGTTCGTCTATCTCGGTACCCATGCAGGTGGCCAACAAACTAGTCGGAATTCTCAACCTAAACGTGGTGGAACGGCGACGCCGATTCACCCTGGGCCAGATGAAGGCGCTAAGCATTTTGGCCGGGACGGCGGCGGCGGCGTTGGAGAGTGCTTCGCTGTATGCGCAGGTGCGGGAAGCCGAAAAAAAATACCGATCCATTTTCGAAAACACGATCGAGGGAATTTTCCAGGCCAACCACCAGGGCCAATATCTAAACGCCAATCCGGCAATGGCCCGCATACTCGGTTACGACTCGCCGGCTGATTTGATTGACAGCATCACCAATATCGATCGCCAGGTCTTTGTCTGCCCCGAGGTTTGCGCCGGCGCTCTCCACCGGATTGAAACCGAAGGCTCGGTGAAGGAACTCGAGGTGGAGGCCTTTCGCAAAGACGGCACGAAGATCTGGCTTTCGATGAATATCCAGACCGTGATCCCTGAAGATGGCAGAGAGTCTTATTACGAGGGAACGGTTGAAGATATTACTCAACGCAAACGAACCGAAACCGAGCGGCAGGCCATGTTTGAAATCAGTCAGGCAATCAGCACCAGCGCGGATCTGGAGTCGCTGCTCAAACTTATCCATCAGGCAATCCAGAAAGTGGTGTATGCCGACAACTGCTTTGTTGCGCTTTATGACGAACAGAACGACACGCTTAACGTGCAGTTCTTTGTCGATAAGTACGACCCAGTTCCGTCGCCACAAAAAATGGGAAAGAGCTGTACGGCGCACGTGTTTCATACCGGCGAGGCCCTGCTAATCGATCAGGAGCTTTTCGATCAACTTGAGGCCCAAGGCAAAGTCGAGCTGGTTGGTCAGCCGTCTCCATCATGGGTTGGTGTGCCCCTGAAATCGCCGGCCAAGGCGCTCGGCGTTATGGTGGTGCAGCATTACCAGGACGAACAGGCCTACAGCCAACGAGACCTTGAATTCCTTACTACGGTGGGCAGCCAAATCGCAGTAGCCATCGAACGCAAACAAGCGGAGCAGGCGTTGCGCGAGAGCGAAGAGAAGTATCGAACGATTCTGGAAAGTATCACCGACAGCTACTACGAGATTGATCTCAACGGCAATCTGACGTTTTTCAACAGCGCTTTGGTGCGGCTGCTGGGTTATTCGGCCGAAGAGCTGATGGGCATGAACAATCGGCAATACGCGGAGCCGGAACAAGCGAAGAGGGGTTTTGAGGCGCTCCAGCAGATGTATTCCACCGGCGCAGAGGTAGCCGAGCTTGACTGGGAACTCATTCGCAAAGATGGCACGAGGAGATACGTCGAAGCGTCGGCCACTTTGCGCCGCGATGCCGCCGGATCAATTCTCGGATTTCGCGGCGTCGCCCGCGACGTCTCCGAGCGCAAACGCGCGGAGGAGATGCAGGCCAGACGCGCGACCCACGCTCTGTTTCGAGCTGATGTCGCCGCGGCACTCGCTTTGACTTCCGCGCCGTTGCGGGAAATGCTCGAAGGGTCCGTTAAGGCGATCGTCGAACATCTGGACGCGGCCTTTGCTCGCATCTGGACCCTTAACGCTGAGCAGGAAGTGCTGGAACTTCAGGTGAGCGCAGGAATGTATACCCACGTCGACGGAGGTCACGCCAGAATTCCCGTCGGCGCCTTCAAGATTGGCAAGATCGCCCAGGAGCGGATTCCTCATATCACGAACGAAGTGCAGACAGATCCCCGAGTTAGCGACCATGAATGGGCACGCCGCGAAGGCATGGTTGGGTTTGCCGGCTATCCATTGATCGTCGCCGATCGATTGCTGGGAGTGATGGCTCTGTTTTCCCGAAGCAAGCTGCCCGAAGATACACTTGACGCATTCGCATCTGTAGTCGATCTGATCTCACAGGGAATTGAGCGCAAGCGCGCACAAGAAGCTTTGCGCGAAAGTGAAGAGCGCTATCGGGATCTGGTTGAGAACGCTCAGGACATTATTTATTCCCAAGACCTGAAGGGCAACTACACCTCGAGCAACAAAGCCGGAGAGGAGATTACTGGATATACGCTGGCCGAATCGCTTGAGTTGAATTTCACGCAAACCATCGCACCGGAGTACCTTGAGAAAGCGCAGGAGATGTTGGCGCGCAAGCTGGCCGGCGAGGATGTTACGGCCTATGAGCTTGAACTAATCGCTAAAGACGGCCATCGCGTTCCCATCGAAGTCAACACCCGCCTGGTAATGCAGGATGGCGTTCCGGTGGGCATCAACGGCATCGCGCGGGACATTACCGAACGCAAGGCGGACGAAGCGGAATTGCGACGCCTGGCAGCGGCAGTTGAGCAAACTGCCGATAGCATTGTGATCACCGACACCGAAGGCACAATCGAATATGTCAATCCAGCCTTCGAACGAATCACCGGTTATTCAAAGCAGGAAGCCCTTGGCCAGAATCCGCGCCTCCTCAAGACCGGAAAAACTGATCCCGCCGTTTATCGCAACCTTTGGGAAACCATTACCGCCGGTGAGGTCTGGATCGGCCAACTCGTCAACCGGCGAAAAGACGGCACCGAGTTTCATGAGCGCGCCACCATCTCATCCGTTCATGACGAGACCGGAAAGGTGGTTAACTTCATCGCCGTCAAGCAGGACACCACCGCCCAGATGCAACTCGAGGAGCAGCTCCGGCAGTCGCAAAAGCTGGAAGCGATTGGGCAATTGGCCGGCGGTGTGGCCCACGACTTCAACAACCTCCTGACTGTGATCGGCGGTTACTCGAGCATCCTGTTAAGCAAGCTGCCGCCGGACAGCCCCTACCTCTCCAGCGTTGAAGAGATCAAGAAGGCCGGCGACCGCGCCGGCGCTCTGACCCGGCAGTTGCTCGCCTTCAGCCGCAAACAAATTCTGCAACCGAAAATTCTGGACCTCAATGCAGTGGTCACCGATTTGGGCAAGATGGTGCGCCGCTTGATCGGAGAAGACATCGATTTGTTGACCACCACGTCTGCCGTGCTCGGCAAAGTGAAAGCCGACCCCGGCCAAATCGAGCAGGTGCTGCTCAACCTAATCGTGAATGCGCGCGATGCGATGCCCCAGGGAGGCAAGCTCACGATTCAGACCAGCAACGTGACCCTTTCCAGCGAACATGCCCGCCGGCACGACGTGCAGCCGGGTTCTTATGTGATGCTGGCGGTCAGCGACAATGGCTGTGGCATGGATGCTGCGCTCCAGGCCCGCATCTTCGACCCCTTCTTCACCACCAAAGCTTCCGGCAAAGGCACGGGGCTCGGACTCGCCACCGTCTACGGCATCGTCAAACAGAGCGGCGGAAACATTTGGGTCTACAGCGAACCCCAGAAAGGCAGTACGTTCAAAATCTATCTGCCGCGAGTTGACCAGGCTGGCGAGGCTGAAGAAGCGCAGATAGCGCAGCCTGTCCCGCTGGGCACCGAAACGGTGCTGATGGTTGAAGACGAAGATCAGGTGCGATCGATTCTCAAGCACATCCTGGAAGAACAGGGTTATCAGGTACTGGCCGCCGCGAATGGGCCGGAAGCGCTTTCAATCTCGCAGGATCTTGACCTCGACATCAGCCTGATGATTACCGACGTCGTCATGCCGCACATGAGCGGGCGCGAACTGGCCGAGCGGGTACTCGAATTCCGTCCCCATCTGCCCGTGCTCTTCATGTCGGGCTATACCGACGATGCGATCGTCCATCACGGTCTCCTCGACGAGAAACTTAACTTTATTCAAAAACCATTCGATTCAGCCGGCGTCGCGCGCAAGGTGCGTGAAGTGCTGGACTCCCAACCAGAAACACTGACGAATTGAGGGAATGTTATGCAAGCACTAGTCATCGACGACGATCCACAGGTACGAGGTTTTGTCAGCCAGGTCCTTCAGGATGAGGGCTGGCAAGTCAGCCAGGCTGATTCGGCTGAGGCCGCTTTTGAAATGCTGCGCGATGGAGACTGGGCAACTGTCTTCTGCGACGTGGTGCTGGGCGGCGCGGATGGCTTCAGCGTCCTGAAGCGATTCAAGGATGAACTGCCAAAAACCAAAGTCGTCCTGATGACCGGACACGGCAGTGCCGCCGGCGCGCTCGACGCCACCGCTTTCGGCGCTTACGACTATCTCCTCAAACCATTCGGCTTCGAAGCCTTGCAATCGCTATCGCAGGCTTTAGCGCTGGAGGCCGCTGCGGCTTCACGCCAGCGGCAAGGACCCAGAAAGCGAGGCGGCGCCCGCGAATCAAACATTGCTCTCGTCGGGCGTAGCAGCGTCTTCATCGAGGTGATGAAGCAGGTCGGACGCGTCGCCGGCACCAGTCTGCCCGTGTTGCTCACCGGCGAATCCGGCACGGGCAAAGAAGTGGTAGCGTCGGCCTTGCATCAGCGGAGCAAGCGGGCCGACCAACCTTTTGTCGCCGTAAACTGCGGCGCCATCCCGTCGGAACTGATCGAGTCGGAA
Organism: Pyrinomonadaceae bacterium; assembly: GCA_031392315.1. GTDB lineage: Bacteria > Acidobacteriota > Blastocatellia > Pyrinomonadales > Pyrinomonadaceae > PSRF01. Next base: position 9,952 of record JANMVC010000416.1, read on the forward strand.
CTGTTTGGACACATGCGCGGTTCGTTTACCGGGGCCGATCGCGATCGACGCGGGCTCTGGGAAGAAGCGGATGGGGGCACCGTCTTCCTCGATGAAATCACTGAGACCACGCCGGCGTTTCAAGTGAAACTATTGCGCGCGCTTCAGGAGGGCGAGATTCGCCGGGTGGGCTCAAACCAGAATGTGAAATTGGATGTGCGTGTGATTGCTGCCAGCAATCGCGACGTGGAAGCGGAAGTTAAGGCGGGCCGGTTTCGCGAAGACCTTTTCTATCGCCTCAACGCGGTCTCCATCGTGTTGCCACCGCTCCGGGATCGACGCGAAGACATTTTGCCGCTGACGAAGTGTTTCGCGGAACGCGTCTATTCGCTCAACTCTTCGGTCGTGTTCTCGCCGGAAGCGCTGGCGTCATTCGAGACTTACCCGTGGCCGGGAAATATCAGGGAGTTGGAAAACGCTGTGGTGCGGGCGGCAGCGATGTGCGACGGCACTATCCGCCCGCAGGACCTGCCGGATCGAATTAGAAACTATAGCGTCCATCCTACGTCCGGCACAGATGGACACTCTGGCGGCGCACAATCTCCCGCAGTTGAAGACTGGGTTTCCCTCTCCCAGATCGAAGGCCGCTACGTGGCGCGCGTGCTGGAACACACCCGCGGAAACAAACAGGCCGCGGCGCGCGTTTTGGACGTCGACCGCAAGACGCTCGATCGCATGATCAAGCGTCATCACATCCCACGCTTGAACGGCGCCAGCGCCGTCTCTGCCTGAGTTACCTTAGGTTGACTTGGTGTCGTGCGGCTGCGTCTTGCCTTGCGCCTGACAGACCAGCGACGGTTGAATCAGGCGAGGCGGAGGATGGGTAGCGGTCACACTCCTGACCGTGCCTTGTAGCAACCTGGGTAGTTGGGTTTTACACTAGCGGGCGGATGCGGGCTTCAAGTCCCGGAAGATCGTGCTGAATAACTTGCCAGATGATCTCCAGGTCTAAACCAAAGTATTCGTGAACGATGCGATTTCGCATTCCCCGATCTGGCTCCAGGGAATCTCTGGGTTAGCGTTTTTGAAATCGTGGGGTAGTTGGCGAACCGCTTCGCCGATGATTTCGAGGTTCCGAGCAACCGCATCGATAGTCTTTTCGTCGCTGAGAAACGTTTGCTGATCCATTCCGGCCGTGAAGCGGCCGATCTTCTGGATAGCAAGAAGTACATCTTCCACCAGGATGCGGTGATCACGTTTAGACATCGATAAGTTCAGGTTCGATCTGTTTCCAGAGGCTTGGCTTAAGCGCTCTACGCGACACGAGATCGACCGGCTCGCCCAGCGAATTCTCCAGCCTTTCCGCGAGCGTGACAAAGCGCAGCCCAATCGACGGATCAACCTCCACCAGGATATCCACGTCGCTCGATTCGCCCTGCTCGTTGCGGGCCCAGGAGCCAAACAACGCCAGACGTTGCACGGGAAATTCCTGTTGCAAAGCCGGTTTAAGTGCCAGCAGTTGATCCAGGATATAGTTACGGGTTTTCATATTGCATCGATGCTCCGGCACTTACCCTAGCGCTGCGCGCGAGACAGGGTCAAGTTTTCAGGCGGCTTTTCTCGCCAATAGTCCTCAACATTGCAGCCCGGCTCGGCCGCCGGATGTGAGGCGGTGGCTATAAAACTGCGCAACCAGAAGTCAGAACCGGGAGCCACAGTTAATCCTGAGCGGAATGAGTGACGCCCTCTTAATTTGCTTCCCAGTACAAGTCTCAGCCGGCGGCGCGTTCTTGATTGATTGCAAGCAGGCGCGTGAGGATTTCGTCGTCTGACAATATCGGTTCCCATCTGTAGGCGCCGCCTCCGACCCTCAGTCATCTGGATCAATGCCCTGTCTGCCCGTTGCGGTTGGGTAATCGGCTATACAAAGCAGTTTTCTGGACCTATAGTGTTTGCGAATAGAGCTAACTACTCCCTTCTCAGCTTCTCTGGAATTTCCCAGACCACCTGAAGTCAACAGCCTCAACGAAGCGTGGATTCACGCTTTCAGGATGTCCCGCTGTCAGAACTGCATTCAGACTATCTATCAACCATGAAGGTGTGAACCTATGCGAATTACTCGATCAGTCTCTTTCTTGTTCCTGCTTATCTGTGGAAGTCTGGCGCTTGAAATTGCTTCAGCTAACGCATTTCCGGCCGGCGACGTTTTGGAGGGCACCACCTGGTCCGATTCCGAACTGGACTTCAACTTTCAAAAGGACGGAAAGCTGATGGTGGACGATGATGAGTGTTGCGGAACCCCGGGCACTTATCGGGTAAACGGAACGTCGGTGGAAATGGCCCTCGATGACGGGGCTCGAGCCAGCGCCATAATCTCCGGTAACTCAATGACGGTTAAGTTAACTTTCGAGGGCAAGACTGAAGCGCATGTGCTGGCAAAGCGAATGCCGAAGTCGTCCTCAGCCCCCGGCTCGCAACTACTGTGATTGCACCTTAACTCCTTAGCACACACAGAAATGTTTAAGTTGAAATTCGTGGAGAGCCCTATGCGACTTCGCCTTTTCTTTTTAACCCTACTCATAATGATCTCGTCGTCGGTTACGTTCGCCCAAACCGCTACAGAATTTCACTTTCGCGGTGAAGCCCGATTTGAGCGTAAAGAGTACGCAGCGGCGATTGAAGACTTCACCCAGGCGATCAAGCTCCGACCAGACTTCAGTAAGTCATTGATGTTCCGAGGCTTCGCTCTGGAGGTTCTGGGCGAGTTGGAGCGGGCCATTGCCGATTTCACTAAAGCTATGGAGATTGAACCCTTAGCTGGCGTGCCTTACAGCGCTCGTGCGCGTGTCCGACTTACCAAAGGTGATTCTGATGGGGCAATTGCGGATTTCACAAAAGCAATTGAACTCGATCCGAAGGAGGCGAACAAGGCGCTTTATTACCGAATGCGGTCAGACGCATACAGGCTTATAGGGAAGGTCACTTTGGCCGCTGCCGACAAAGAGACAGCCGATAAATTGGACAAGAAGGATGAGTTGCAATACGGCAGTTGGTTCAACCAGGATGACACGTTAATGCTTCGTTTCTTCGCAGGCGGGGCCGTCAGTCTCGACGACATAGATAAGGAAGACCCAGTTAAAGGAAATTACAGTCGAACTGGAGCGTCGGTTTCTATGACTTTCGAGAACGGAATCCGCGCCAGCGCCACTATCAAAGAAAACAAGATCAGCGTTAGATTCACTTATACGAACGGCTCGACCCGCGATACTGTCTTAACTCAGGAGTAAGACCCACCCACTTTGGTTCCCAGCCGTAGGCGGCGAAGAC
>JANMVC010000562.1:0-5413 GCA_031392315.1 Pyrinomonadaceae bacterium
CACTGGAAAGTCCCGGCGTTCGCCAACAGATCACTCAAGCTTTGATAAATCAACGCAAAGAGATTCTTAAGGCAGCACTGCTGGAGGTTGCGATCAACGAAGCAAAGATCTCGAATAAGCTCGCCAGCACCATGCTAGAAACGCCGAGCAATCTCGGATTAAGACCGGCATCACCCGGCTCCGGAACGACGACGCCGGCGCCGGCTGCCACCGTGGCTCCGCAAGCCTCAGTTGCAGCGCCCAGTGCCGCTGCCGCTAGTCCGAAAGTTAACGCTTCACCGAAGCCATAATTTGGGCTAACCGGTTTTTCGCGGGTGTGTGGGCCTAATTAGCTCCACACCCGCTTTGTTCTGTCAGGATCAAGTCTCAGAAAAAGCAGTAATGTTGTTTCGTCTTTCCGAAGTTCATAAGTCCTACGGCACGCAGGATGTTCTGCGTGGCACCTCGTTGCAGATAAATCCCGGCGAGCACATCGGATTGGTGGGGCGTAACGGCGCCGGCAAGACGACGATCTTCCGACTGGTTAATGGCGAAGAGACGCCGGACAAAGGCGAGGTGATTCGCGCCCGCGGCACCAAGCTTGGTTTGCTGGCGCAGCACATTCACTTCGAAGCGGGATCCACGGTCCATGAGTCGGCGCTGGCGGCTTTTGGACATCTTCAGCAGATCGAACATGAGATGCATGAGCTGGAGCATCGCATGGCTGAGGCTGGGGTCGATCTCGATCAAGTGTTGGAGCGTTACAGCGATCTTCAGCACCAATTTGAGCGAGAGGGCGGCTTCGAGTATGCGGCGAAGGCCGAATCGATTCTGCAGGGACTCGGCTTTGAACGCGAAAGCTGGTCGCTGGAAACTGAAAAACTGTCGGGCGGTCAGCAGAATCGGCTGGGGCTGGTCCGGTTATTATTGGCAGAGCCAGACGTCCTTTTGCTGGACGAACCCACGAACCACTTGGATGTGACGGCGGTGGAGTGGCTCGAAGAGTTTCTGCAAACGTATGCTTCCGCTTACGTGGTTATCAGCCATGATCGTTATTTTCTCGACCGCGCCTGCCGGCGGATTATCGAACTGGAGAACGGACGCGCTTCGAGTTACACGGGAAACTATTCGCATTACCTGGTCGAGCGCGAGGAGCGCCGTGAAGCGCAGCAACGTGCCTATGATAATCAGCAGCAAATGATCGCCAAGACGGAGGAGTTCATCCGTCGAAATCTCGCGGGACAGAAAACCAAGCAGGCCAAGTCGCGCCGGACGATGTTGCAAAAGCTCGAGCGCGTGGATGCTGTCCGCGCCGATCAATCGCAAGGTGATTTTCGCCTGCGCTCAATCGAACGAACCGGCAATCACGTGTTGATGGTCGAAGGTGCCACGATTGGATACCCTGGGAAAACTTTAGCAAGGGATATCTCTTTCACGCTGCGCCGGGCGGAATGCCTGGGAATCATTGGTCCAAACGGGTCTGGCAAGACTACTTTTTTGAAGACGATTCTTAAGAAGACGCCGGCGCTGGCAGGCGAGATTCGTTGGGGCACGAAAGTCCAGATTGGCTACTACGCGCAGCAACTCGACGACCTTGACGATCGCAACGAGATCATTATGGAGCTGCGTCGGGTCGCCCCTGCTAATGCGACTGCGGGTGAGTTGCGTTCATTCCTCGCCAAGTTTCTCTTCACTGGTGATGATGTGTACAAGCATGTGCGCGACCTGTCTGGTGGTGAAAAAGGAAGACTGGCCCTCGCCAAACTGATCTATTCGCGCGTTAACGTATTGGTGCTTGACGAGCCGACGAATCATCTCGATATTCCGTCGCGGGAAGCCCTGGAAGAGGCGCTCGATGCGTACGAAGGTACAATCCTGACAATCAGCCACGATCGCTATTTTCTCGATCGGGTGGCGACGCAGATGCTCGCGCTTGATGGCGAAGGCATGGCCGAGCATTACGACGGCGACTACACGCAGTACCACGATTGGAAGGCGACTGGCTTCGGTGCGTCCAGCACGCCGCTTGGCGGCGGCCCCTACCTTAGTTCTAACGGACTGTCCGGCCAGCAGGCCAATGAAAATGTCGAAGCTGAGGCCGTTCGATCCGACCATGCTGCGAAGTCTAAGCCGCCTCGAAAAGGGAAGGGGCCAGCTGCGGCACCAAAGCCCGCGATCAAAGTAATAAAGAAGCACCGGACCGAGAGTGTTTCACCACACCAACTGGAGTCGGAGATCGCTGAAGCTGAAAAACGACTGGCGGAGATTTCCGAACAGATGTCGCGACCCGATGTAGCGCGCGATGCCACGAAGCTCATTGGCTTGGACGAGGAATACCGGGAAACGGAAGCGAAACTCGCACTCCTTTATGAGCAATGGGAGAAGACCGCGGCACAGACTTAGCAGGTTACTGAAAAGTAGTGACCGCAATAAACGGTGTAAGAGCCATCCACTAAACAACGAACTGACTCGAATTCGACCTCTGTTTTGTGCGACTTGGTCTAATTTCGCGGATCGTTTTCAGCGTCTGGTAATGCCAGTGAAATGCGCTCCAGACGGTCGCTTGACGCTAGCTTGACAGTGGTTTCTTGCTTTGTTACTTTCAGGCCTCGCTTTGCTGATTAGTTTAAAGCGAGTAAAGAAAAGACCTTAGGCGCGTAGCTCAGTTGGTAGAGCGCTGCCTCGACACGGCAGAGGTCTGGGGTTCAAGTCCCCACGCGCCTACCATTTTATTTTCCGGTATTCCAAAAACTTCACCTGCTTCATACCGAGGAGACCGGCTGCCCAATACCCGCGAACTCGTTGCGTCTACCTAGCCCGGTCTCAAGAGCGACACGCCTTCGCCGCCGCTGAAGATCCCTGCTACACACCCAGTCATCAGCGTGGCCAACGTAGCTGCCAGCAAGGCTCGTAAGCCGAGGTTGGCAAGGTCGTCGCGACGCGAAGGCGCAAGTGCCGCAGTGCCCCCTACGAAGATTGCCATCGCTGCCACGTGAGCGAACCCGCACAGCGCGTAACTCAGGATCACCACGGTCCGAGGATCGGTGATCTGTCCGCTTGAGATGAGCTGTCCGAGATGGTTGTACGAGAAGACCTCAGTTAGGATGACTCGCTCGCCCAACAAACGGGCCGCTATTGGTACATCGCTCGATTGCAATCCAAGCAGATAGGCAAAGGGATAGAAAACCCAGCTCAAGATTCTAACCAGCGAAAGCGGTTCTCTCATTCCTAACCACGAACTGCCGGCGCCGAGCAATTTGTCGACCAACGCTACGATTCCCAGAATAGCGATGAGTAGTGCCGAGACTCCTGCCGCCAGCTTCATCCCGTCCATAGCTCCCTGAATAATTGCGCTTATCAGGTTTTTCGAGCCCGTGGACTCGTCTTCCGGAGGAACCGCCGCGAGCGTCACGGGCGTTTCCGTTTCGGGAATGAGCAACTTTGATACGACCACGCAAGCAGGAATTGTCAGGATAGAAGCCGAGATCAGATGTCCTGCTATCTGCGGAAATACTCCCGTTAGAAATGCCACATAGACCCCGAGCGTACTTGATGCCACCGTCGCCAGGCCGGTAGTCAACACCAGGAACAACTCCGAGCGCGTCATTTTTTCCAGATACGGCCGGACCACGAGCGCCGATTCGATTCCAACAAAGATATTCGCTGCACTGGAGAGTGATTCAGCGCCGCTGATTTTCATCGTTCGATGGAAGAGCCTGGCGAAGAGCCGCACGAATATCTGCAACACGCGCAGGTGATAGAGCATAGCGGTGAACGCTGCAAAGAAAATTACCACCGGAAGAACCTGAAAGACGAGGATGAAGCCAATGGACCCTGACTCTCCGGGGCTCGCCGCAAGTGGTCCAAACAGAAACACCGAACCGCTCTTTGACGCGTTGAGTAAGACCAGCACCGAACCGTTCAGCCAGAGTAAGATTCGATGCGAACCAGGTAAGCGAAAGATAATCAGACCGATGAGAAGTTGCAGAGCGGCGCCCCAGGCTATCGTTTTCCAGGCAATTTGTCGGCGATTACTGGAAAGCAGCCAGGCGATTCCCGCGAAGATCACGAAGCCCAGGACTGACACAGCGTGATGAGTCATCTCGTTCACTCCTGCTATTGGTTCTTGTTTTTTCGTGCGTAAGATACGAGAAGAAAGAAGCGCGAGGCAAATCTAATCAGAGCAAGCTCTCGCCCGACGACCTGAAGCAGTATGCGAAGGATATCGGGTTAGATATGGGCAAGTTTGAAGCGGACCTCGCGAACCCAGCGGCAAGGCAACGGGTGAACGCCGACCTGGCAGAGGTGAATAGCCTTGGCGTCACGGGTACGCCGGCGTTTTTCGTCAACGGACGTTTCCTCAGCGGGGCGAAGGCGTTCGATGGATTTGCTGCTGTGATCAATACCGAACTGCTGCGTCTCAAACTTCCGGTGCCGCCGCCGCCAGCCGTTGCTAAGTGACCCCCCGACTCGACATTCACCGGAACAGGATCTGTCTTCGTATTTCGCAGGCCTTTGGAACCCGCACACGTCGTGTGGGCCACTCCAATTGACTTATTTACGGGTCTTTGCTTAAATTCAAGCTCCCAACGAGGTTGGAACGTAATATCCGAATTTTGATAGGAAGCTCCGGAAGTCCTTCGTCATGAGTCGAACACAAACTCGATTCTTTGTTTTCTAAGTGCCGCCGCAAACCGGTGTGCACCCCGACGAGGGCGCTCCTATCGAATCCGATCAGTGCAGTAAATAGTGAAACGTAAATCGTGAATCGTAGGAGCGGGAACCGTAGCGGTTTCACGTTCGCAGTTCGTCGGCTCAGGCCGCGTATCGTGCGGACGGCCCTGGGCCTTTCCGCTTGATTGATTGGGGAACCGTCTCCAGCGAGGCACCGCCTCGTATCGCATGCATTAATGAGTGAGATCAACGTACAACTGAACGACGGACCGGCAGCACAAGTTGGCGGACCCATCACCGTTGCCGAAGCACTAAGGAAGCTGGATCGCGATAAAGCGAAGCAGGCGTTGGCGGCGCGTGTGAATGGTCGCGAAGTTGATCTGGCTTTCACTCTCGATCAGCAACAGAATGGTGAGCCCGTCAGGATCGAGCCGGTGCTGCCCGAAACGCTTGAAGGTTTGGACGTCCTGCGTCATTCGACCGCGCATCTCCTGGCCGCCGCGGTTCTTGATCTGTTTCCAGGCACTAAGCTCGGCATCGGACCGGCGTTGCTCGACGATCCACGTTACGGCTACTTCTACGATGTAATCGCGCCGCAACCTTTGACGGAAGCTGATCTGCCGTTGATTGAAAAGCGCATGCGTCAGATTGCCAGCAAGAACCTCGCTTACCGGCGGGAAGAGATTTCCAAGGCGGAGGCCCTGCGAATTTTTGGTGAACGCGACGAGCCGCTCAAGTGTGAGTTGATTGATGAGAAGGC
>JANMVC010000241.1:0-14265 GCA_031392315.1 Pyrinomonadaceae bacterium
GCGAAGGAAATTGGTATGATGCTGTGTCCGGCAGTGTCGACAAAACTTAGCCATGGCTGTAGACAAAGAAGAAAAATTGTTGGCTTCAAACCGGGCCGCGTATCACGAGTATCACATTCTGGAAAAGTATGAAGCGGGGATATCTCTGACGGGCACGGAAGTGAAGAGCGTTTTAGACGGACGCGTGCAACTGAAGGAAGGCTACGTGGCGGTGCGGGATGGAGAGGCTTGGTTGATGAATGCGCACATTTCGCCGTATGCTCATGGCAATCGAGAAAACCACGAGCCTCTGCGCACGCGTAAGTTGTTGCTGCACCGAAAAGAGATCGAGCAACTCGGCGAAGCGACTGTCAAGCAGGGGATGACCCTGGTCGCAACCCGCGTCTACTTGAGGCACCGCCGGATCAAGGTGGAGGTGGCAGTGGCGCGCGGCAAGAAGATGTACGACAAGCGGGAAACGGAGATGCGCCGCACTGTCGATCGGGAAACGCGGGCACAACTGAAAGAGCGAAATCGATAAAAATTCATTCGAGAGATCGAGGAGCAATCGTTAAATATGAATGTTGAAAGTTCAAACGGCAGTTATCGGGACATTGATGTCCAGGCGTTGGCAATCGCAGTTTTCAAAGACGAGAAGGCGGACGACGGGTTCCTTATGGATCTCGACGCGCTTACCGGCGGCGTAATCAAGTCTGTGATTGAGTCGGAAGAGTTGAAAGGAAAGGAAGCCGAAACGGTTTACGTTCACCTGATGAACAACGGCCAGATCAAAGCGCAACGCATTATGTTGGTCGGTGTCGGCGAGCGCGAGGATTACACCGCGGCGCAGGCATCGCAAATGGCCGGCACGGCTGTGCGGGCGCTGCGAGGAAAGAGTGTTAAGTCAATCGCCGTCGTCCCGCGGCTGGAAGGAAAGGCGGACGAAGTTGCGGCGGCGACAGTCGAGGGCGCGTTTTTGGCGTTGTTTGACCTCGACAAATACCGCACCGCCGACAAGGAAGAGCGAAAGATTGAGCGCCTGGTTGTGGCCATCGATGGCGCCGACGAAGGCGCGCTGAAAAGCGGGGCCGAACGGGGACAGATTATCGGAGAGTCAGTCAACTTTACCCGCGACCTCGCGAATGAGCCGGGAGCGTACATGACGCCGACGATAATGGCGGAACGCGCGCGCGAGGTAGCCACCGAATTCAACCTGAGCATCGACGTGCTCGATGAAGCGCGCATGGAACAGGAAGGCATGGGCTCGCTTCTGAGCGTGACCAGAGGATCGGAGGAGCCGGCCAAGCTGATCATCTTGAAGTATGCGCCGCCCAGCGCGGATGAGGCGAAAAATGGCTTGCTGGCATTTGTCGGCAAGGGCGTCACGTTCGACTCGGGAGGCATTTCACTCAAGCCAGGCGAAAGCATGGAGCTAATGAAGTATGACATGACCGGCGGCGCCACGGTGATCGGCGCTATGCGGGCCATCGGCCAATTGAAGCCTTCGATTCCGGTGCTCGGCGTCATACCTTGCACGGAGAACCTGCCATCGGGGAAGGCGACTAAACCAGGCGACGTGGTCCGAGCGATGACTGGAAAAACCATCGAGGTCATCAACACCGATGCCGAAGGGAGGTTGATTCTTGCCGACGCGATTGCCTACGCAAAAAAACTCGGCGCGACCACAATCATCGATATGGCTACGCTGACCGGAGCTGTTTCAATCGCGCTGGGCGATGTGAACACGGCGGTGCTCGGCACAGATCAGGATCTTATCGACGAGCTGATTGCGGCGGGCAAAGAGGCTGGCGAAAAGTTTTGGCAGTTGCCTTTAGACAAGGAATACTCGAAGCAGATTAAGTCAGACATTGCGGACATCAAGAATGTTGGTGGGCGCCGGGCCGGCACGATCACCGCTGCGGCGTTTCTCAAAGAATTTGCGGACGGCGTTTCGTGGGCCCACCTGGATATCGCGGGCACGGCCTGGGGCGATGAAGCAAAGCCCTATCGATCCAAAGGTCCTACCGGAGTTGCGGTGCGCACGCTACTCCGCATGGTCGCCCGCGCCGCGACCAAGTGCGAAGGCGGTTCATAAAGGCGCACAGATAGCGAACACCGACGCGAAGCCCGGTTCGCAAAGTTGGACACACGAAGAGCCCTGCGGACGCCACATGCTGGTTGTGCGCAGGGCTCCTATGATTCTCAGTCGCATCTTTCTGCGAATCGCAAAAGTGATATAATTCCGTCGCGCAACCGACCGAAGCAGTTAACCCCTCTCCCGATGGGAGTCACGAAGCGGAGTGACTGATTACTACAAAGTTCTTGGAGTAAGACGAACGGCGTCGAAGTCTGAAGTGAAATCGGCTTACCGTAAGCTGGCGCGGCTGCGGCATCCGGATCTCAACGGCGGCTCCGAAGGCGCTGCGCGTGAGTTTGACCTGCTCTCAAAGGCCTATCGAGTTTTGATAGATCCGCAGGAACGCGCCTACTACGACAATCAGCTTAGTGGACTAGCGGCCACAGGCGATTCGATACTCCATTCAAACAATACTTATGCGCGCAGAGCACGGGATCTTGCGATGCAAGCGCGCTGGGATCGTGTGGTCGATGAGGTTCTCGAACGTGATCGACAGGAGACGCGCGAACGTCAGCGCGCGGTGTTTACTATAGTTTCGCTTTTCCTTTCCACATTTTTTGTCGCGATGATCAGGCCGCACTTCTGGGGCAACTTTAATTACGCCGGGCGCGCGATCGTGCTCACGCTCTTTGTTATTGGCGTCTGGCATTTGGTCATACGGCTGCGAGAATATTTTCAACACTACACCTATGGACGGAAATCAATTCGCGGCCCGGACGGAGAAAAGCCGGAACAGCCCTACACACGGTTCTCTGCTTATGCGTTTCTCTTGGTCGGATACGGGCTCAGCGTGGGTGGAGGACTGATAATCGGTTGGCACGCACAGGAATTCTTCGACGGTTTATCAATGCTGTTTCGCCATCGCGTTGAGCTGGGACAATCGAATATGTTCTTTTCCTTGTCAACATTAGTGTTGCTTCCAGACTTGGTGGTTTATCCTCCGATTGCCGTCCTGATTGTTGATGGCATGCATTCACTTACTTCGCGCATGGATTAGTTTCAGCCCTCGGTTAAGTAAGACGAAAACAATGGTAACTAGAATATTGAAACAGCACTTGATCTGGGTTGCGGCGGTCTTTATCGCGTTCTGCCCTTCGGCGGCGCAGGCGCAGGACTCTGTTGCTGCGCTAACTCCGCTCCAGTTGAGAATTGAAAGACAGCGGGCGCGCCTGAGTTCGATGGAACAGGAAGAGCGACGTGACGCGGTGGCACAATTAGCTGCGATGCAACGGCCCGAGGCGTCTCGTGCGGCCGTGGAGTCACTCAAAGATCTTTCACCCAGCGTCCGCGCGACCGCAGCCTCAGCCATCCTCTCGTTGCCAGGCGAGGAGAGCGCAGCGAATCTACTTCCGCTCCTGAGTGATAAAGATGAATTTGTACGACGCGAGGCTGCGTATGCCTTGGGTAAGACGCGGAGCAGCACTGCGGTGCCGTCATTGATCGAGCGGCTGCTGGCAGATAAGCAAAACGGAGTAAGAGGCGCCGCGGCCGTGGCCCTGGGGGAGATTGGAAACGCTGGGGCGGTTCCGGCCCTGGCAGCGGTCGTCAACTCTCAGCAAATTGCTACTGGCTCGAAAAAGGGTTCGAAGAGTAAGAAGGAGCAGAATCCATTTGTCCGGCGAGCTGCGGCACGGTCGCTCGGTCAAATCGGTAGCCGCGACGCGGTGCCGGCGCTGATTGCCGTGCTTCAAAATGAAAAAACGGAAGATGATGTCCGTCGAGAATCAGCCACTGCGCTGGGATTGATTGGCGACCCATCATCGCTTCCTGCGCTTCGCGCCGCAGGAAGCGCCGGCGATCCCTATCTGTCGAAGGCAGCGGATGAGGCGGTGCGCGCCATACTAAAATCGAAAATCTGATCTTGCGGGCAGGGCGGAGAAACCGCAAAGATCTGAGAGCCGGCAGCCGAGGGCCGCAAAGGAAAAACAGCGCGCTTTCAATCGCGTGAGTACCAAAGAAAAGCGCCGACCACGATTACAGTGGTCGGCGCTTTACGTCTTTCCTGAACGATCGAGCTTAGTTCTCGCTCTTTTCTCCGCGTCCGTGCCCTTTCTTAGCGGCTTTGGTTGCTTGCGGAATCGGCAGGCCAACTCCGCCTGAGAGCGTTTCGAGAGCGTGTGGCTCTTCCGCGGGGGCGGGCATGTCATGAATCAGCGCACCGCCCGAACTCTTCGAGAAAATCAGTTTGTGGGTTTCATCGTCGAGGTCGACGTGCACCAGGTCTCCCAGACCGATCTGATCTGTGGCGACCAGATTCGACAACGGATACACCAGGAAACGTTCCACGGAGCGCTTCAAGTGGCGCGCACCATATTTCAAATCCAGGCCTTCCTTGAGCAGCGTGTCTTTCGCGGTTTCGGAACACTGAAAGACAAACTTGGTTCCCGCGGATTGCATGATGCGGTCCTGAACAGCCTGGAGCTCGAGGTCCAGAATTCGGCGCAGGTGATGCTCCTTCAACGACCGGAAGACAACCACCTTGTCGATGCGGTTCATAAACTCCGGCGAGAACTTGCGGCGTGCCGACTCAACTGCCGTGCGGTAAATTTTTTGATCGACTTCCGTATCGTTTGGATTCTTGGCGGCTTTGCCTGAGTGGAATCCAATGCCGCCGGAAATCAATTCAGACATTTCACGAGCGCCGAGGTTCGAGGTCATGATCACCATGCAGCGCGAGAAATCCACGCGGCGGTTGTCGCCCAGCGTCAACGTTGCCTTGTCGAGAATGCCCAGCAGCAATTGCCACAGACTGTCCGACGCCTTCTCGATTTCGTCGAAGAGTATGAGCGACAGCTTCACCTCGTCCGTGTGCATACGGTCGAGGTTTTCCTGAGTCAGCATGGGCGAAGTTTCGCGGTGACCCAAATATCCCGGAGGGGAACCGATCAGTTTCGCAATTTCATGCGAATGCTGAAATTCGGCGCAGTCGATCTTAACGATCGCATTCGGGTCGCCATACAAGACTTCCGCTGCGGCTTCAATGACCCGGGTTTTGCCAGAACCGGTGGGCCCGAGAAACAGCATCGTGCCAATCGGCCGGTTCATTGGGTTCATGCCGGCGAGAAAAATCTGATAAAGACCGCTCACGCGGCGCACGGCGCGTTCCTGTCCGACGATGCGAGCGGATAACCGCTCCTCGAAGTCCTGGGCGCGAGGGCTCTTCTGATCAGGATCAAGGAAAACTGTTCCCATGGTTTCGTTTAGTTTCTCTATTTCCATTTCCGTAATCATGCTCGTGCTCCTTGCGTGCGCGAGAGCTGCTGCCTGACCGCTCTCTTGGTTTGGCCCCAATTGGCCAGCCTGCGCGTTGCAAAGGACGAGCCGCAGTTTGATAGATGTGTCGCTTGGGAGCCGGGTTTGCTCTCGGCATCTCCAACTCAAACTCGGCTTAATGTGACCGATGCTATATATACGACACGGGTGCGTTTGTCATCACAAAATGTTGCGGATCATGAAAAAGTGATGCGCGCTACGGAAAATCTTGCGATTTTTCCGGTGACAAGAGATGTCAGCCTTGAAGTGCCAATAAGTGTTTCGGAGGGGGATTGTAGATTGGTTAACTTCTGATGGGCTGCACCTTTTGGCGCGGACCACCACCAAAAGGTTTCAGAGAACTTGTCAGAACCACCTGCGTTAGCGGGTGGTGAGGTAGTGCTCCCAGACTCAATGCGATGAGACGACTATCCGCCCGCGCTACCGCAGGCTGTCCTGACAATCAGTCGTAGTATTCCAGCCCCAGGTGTGTGATCAGTTCCTGCCCGCCCAAATATCGCAACGTGTTTTTCAGCTTCATCAACTGAATGAAGACGTCATGTTCAGGATAGAGCCCTGGCGCTGTTTGCGGCGATTTGAAATAGAAAGACAGCCACTCCTGGATGCCTTTCATGCCGGCGCGTTGAGCGAGATCGAGAAATAAGGCCAAGTCCAAAACAATTGGCGCCGCCAGGATTGAGTCGCGACAGAGAAAATCGATCTTGATCTGCATGGGATAACCGAGCCAGCCAAAGATGTCGATGTTGTCCCAGCCCTCTTTGTTGTCGCCGCGCGGCGGATAGTAGTTAATGCGAACTACGTGGGAAAAGTCTTTGTAGAGCTGCGGATAGACTTCCGGCTGCAGAATATATTCGAGCACCGACAGCTTCGACTCTTCTTTCGTTTTGAACGACTCCGGATCGTCCAACACTTCGCCGTCGCGGTTGCCCAGAATGTTGGTTGAATACCAGCCATTCAGTCCGAGCATGCGCGCCTTCAGCCCCGGCGCGATAATCGTCTTCATCAATGTCTGACCGGTTTTGAAATCCTTACCACAAATGGCCAGTCCTTTTTGCTCCGCCAACACCCTAAGCGCCGGGACGTCTACCGAAAGATTCGGCGCCCCATTAGCGAAGGGAATTCCTGACTTTAGCGCGGCATATGCATAAATCATCGAAGGCGCGATCTGCTTGTGATTGTCCCGCATCGCTTGCTCAAACGATTCAAGAGTTTTGTGTACCGCGTGGGGCTTAAGAAAAATCTCGGTTGAGGCAGCCCAAATCATAACGAGGCGGGTGCAGCGGTTCTTCTTCTTCCATTCCGCTATCTCCGCAATGAGTTGCTGCGCCAACTTTAACTTGTTGGCGCCCGTCTTGACGTTAGTTCCATTCAGCCGCTTCACGTAGTTTTGATCGAAGACGGCCTTCATGGGCTTGATTTTCTGCAGCGGCGTCTTTAGTTGTTTCAGCAAATCCTTTTCGAGCACGCCCGCGTGCATGGCGGCTTCGTAGGCTGAGTCTTCGAAAATGTCCCAGGCGCCGAAGACCAAATCTTCGAGTTTAGCCAGGGGCATGAAGTCCTTAATCAAAGGGACTTTATTATCCGTGCGCTTGCCGAGTCGGATGGTTCCCATCTGCGTGAGGCTTCCAATCGGCTCTCCAATACCTTTTTTTACGGCTTCAACACCTGCGATGAAAGTTGTGCTAACCGCGCCGAGTCCGACCAGGAGCACTCCCAGTCTGCCTTTTGGCTCGATAATATCGGCGCCTTGTCTAACTGCCATTAATCTATTCTCCTGTCCAACGAGTTGTGCTGCGAATGATACAGATGTGCGCGGTTGCTGTCATCTGGGCACAATCTGCGGCGCGTGGCTTTGGCTTCAATTCTAGGGGCGGATTCGCGAGACGAGCGTTACCACAGCCCTTCAGTAGGCTGGTTTCGGTATGTAACCAACTGCGCGGGGTCGTTGGCGATTAGGGCTTTTACGCCCAGTGACTGAGCGCGCGGAATCCACCGCCCGTCGTCGACCGTCCAAACCACCACCTCAAACCCGTCCGCTTTGGCTTTTTCGATCAAGCGCGGCTTCGCCAGTGTGTGATGCAGCGCAATCTCTTCGGCGCCACACTCGCGTGCAAGCGACAGAATTCGTTGCTGTCGCAGGATTGAAAGAGGCTGCGAGAGTTTAGGTTCGAAAAGTGCTGCCGTGCGGATAGACTGATCGAGACGTTTCACTTCGGCAACGGCTGACAGGTCGAAGCTTTCCACTACGGCCCGTTCGCGCATGTTCCATTCACGGATGAGGCCGACTACGGCTGCGGCAAGGGCGCCGCCTTCGCGCTGATCGCACTTCATCTCGACATAGAGCAGACCATTGTTGGCAGCAAAGAGTTCGAAGACCTGGGGGAGCGTTGGCAATGTTTCGCCAGCGTAGGCAGCCATTGGAATCTTGCCGTTCTTGCCACGCGCAAACCAACTTCCCACATCGAATCGTTGCAACTCTTGCGCGGTTAATTCGCTCACTCGCAGGTTTGCCAATCCCGTTCGCTTGAGATTTGCATCGTGAATAACGACGGGAACCTGATCGCGTGACAGTCGCACATCAAACTCGGTCCCGTCAGCGCCGTCACTCATGGCGCGACGGAATGCGACGAGCGTGTTTTCCGGCGCGATGGCTGACGCACCGCGATGGCCAAGAATCAAGGGTTTGGAATTCATCAGCACTGGAATGGAATAACAGAGTACAGCAGGATGACGAAATGAGGGGAAGGGAGTTGCAGGCGCAGACTCGAGCTCTTAGAATCCTGAATTCGGAACGCCGGAGTACGCAAACTAACAGTTTGCGTTACGACTCTTTCGACAGCAGAGGCTTGGGGGAAGGAGTGACCACCTTGCGGAGGTTTATGTCCACCGTGCCATAGTCCATCTTGATGCGCGCCTT
This sequence comes from Pyrinomonadaceae bacterium, assembly GCA_031392315.1. Lineage (GTDB taxonomy): Bacteria > Acidobacteriota > Blastocatellia > Pyrinomonadales > Pyrinomonadaceae > PSRF01. The sequence continues at coordinate 8,307 of JANMVC010000241.1, forward strand.
CACTGGAATTCGCCTGGTATCATTCGTGAACCAGATTGAAAACTGCCCTTTGCCAGCCACCAGCCCGCCCGGACCATAGACCTGAGGATCCACTCGCACTGCCTCAAGCCTCCCCAGCACGGTCTTCATTCGTTTTTTCTCCACAACTCGAACCGGCACACGAAACACGCGACCGGAGTCGCTCATCGTGATCTCGAAGTCCTTGCCAACCTCGAGCGGTTGCGTTCTTAAAAAGTAGACCGCTGATAAGACGTCCTGCACTGGTCCGCTAAACGTGGCGGTCGCCGTTCGGGGAACGCGGGCTGGGGTGTTTGGGTCGCGTTCAATCCAAAAGAGCTTGCCGCGCTCATAAGTGGTTTCGGCGATTCGCACCCGCTTGCCCTGTTCATCGGTGCGTTTGGTTTTTTGGACGGTGAACGACTTAGGCTCGACGATAGACTCCACTTGTTGCCGAAAAGTAAGGTTAAAAAGTTTGCTGAAGAAGCCTTTGCTCCTGATGTCGCCGGTTAATTTCAGCGTGTAGGGAATGTCGGCGTTTGAGGATGCGACCGAATCACCAGCGTCCATTGGCTCCTCCCGGCTGGCCGCGAAGCGAAAGTCGGCCACGTCCATCTTCTTCAGTAGCAAGCGGGAAAACTCAGCGACGTAAACCAGTTCCTCGCCCCGTTCAAACGAATGTGTTTGGCGACTTGTGACAGCGCGGTCCGCGGAGACGTTGCTTGATCTCGGTGCCTGTGCCACGGCCGCGCTCGTCACTATCAGCGCCAGCGCAACCGAAGAAATTAATTGAGTCTTGGACTTCATCGTTGGTAAAAAGCTTTCACAATCAGCAAACCCCAGGCGCATAAGAGTCCCAGAGCTGCTTCATACTCCCGATATCTCAGGTAAAGTTGGCGGTCAAATCGCACCTTCGCTTCACCGGTTCGATAAGGTGTTAACCGCGGAAAAAACAATGGCACCGCGGCGGCGTATTTCGCGAACGACTCACCGAATAGCTGCTGCATTGTCCGCGATTCGACGCGCATCACTGGAAAATAGATGCCAAGAAATAGCGCCGCAAACAGAAGACCGAGATACCAGCGACCAGCGCCAATCGTGAAGCCGAGGCCGAGCAAGAAGCTGCCCAGATAAAGAGGATTGCGCGTGTAGGCGTAAGGACCTGAGACGGCGAGGGCGTCGTTTTTTCTAATGTGACCCGCGGCCCAGGCGCGCAGCAATAGTCCAAGAAGGGAAACGACTGCACCCGCAAGCATTGTCGCGGGGCGCGGGCGCGCCAGGAGCAGAAAGATCACCGCAGAAAGAAATCCAAAGGGCACGCGCCAACGCTGAATCCAGGTTCCACCTCTGCGCAATTTTTGGCTCATTCCCAAAGTAGGACAGACATCACTGTCTGTCTTCAGAGTTCCTATTGGACAGGATTTACAGAATTCACAGGATGGCAAGCGAAGCCGCCTTAAGCCTGTTCATCATGCAAATCCTGTCTAACCGCTTCTACAAATGGACAGGCAGGAATGCCTGTCCTACTTTCAACCGTTGTCCGACGGCTTGCAGCACGCGCTCAACTTCAATGTCCATGCAGATCCACTTCGAACAGGCGCGCCGGTGACAGTCTGTGCGGCAATCTATGTCCGCGCGATCGACGCAAATGTCTGCGTCGCGCAAGCTGCCATTGCGCCACCACTCGGTTGGGCCAAACAGGCCAACGACAGGCGCGCCGGCCGCAATTGCCAGGTGAGTCGGCCCGGTATCGCCGCCGACGTAAACTTGCGCGCGTTTCGCCAGTTCATAAAAACCCTTCAAAGATAAATTCACGGCCAGAGCTTTTCCTGACTGGCTCGACTGCAAGACGCTGTCCGCCAGTGCCTCTTCGCCGGGCCCATAGGTGACGAGCGAATGCAGACCGTGGTGCGACCAGAGTTCATCGGCGAGGCGGCCAAAGCGCTCAGCGCTCCAAAGTTTTGTAGGCCAACCGCCTCCCGGATTGAGGATAGCGAATTTGTCCGCCGCCGAAACTGATGCACTCGCGGCTTCGGCCTGGTCCGAGGAGCTGGTACCAATTGGAAATTGGAGATCTACAAACCGATCCGGGACCGGAATTCCCAAAGCACCCTTGACCAAGGTCAGGTTTTTCGTAATGACGTGCAGTTTTTTGGATATTGGTATCGACTTGGAAAGCAGGAAGCGGCTGGGCGGCTCTCGCAATCCTTCGCGCGAGAACCCATAAACACGACGCGCGCCGGAGAGGCGCGCGATGGTGGCGGATTTTAATAAACCCTGAAAATCTAAAGCTAAATCGAAGGCAGAGGCGCGAAGCCGACGTAACTGCTGGCGCGGTGCCCGCAGCGTCTCCCCAGACATCAGCCCGCGCCTCAAGGCCTTCGTGTCGACTTCGATGAGGCGATCCAAAATCGGGTTGTCTCGCAAAATTTCTGCTGACCGTCGCTCGACCACCCAGGATATCTCCGCCTGCGGCAACGCTGTTCTGATCGCGGCCAACGCCGGGAGCGTGTGCACGATGTCGCCGATGCTTCCGAGTTTTACGATCAGGATACGCATAGTAGGACAGACATTCTTGTCTGTCCGTCCTCTCCTCAACCCATTAACCAAGACAAGCAGGAATGCCTGTCCTACTGAAAACGGCTGAGCAGTTCGGAGGTTGAATGATTTTTCGGATCTCCAACGATAGCTACGCGGCCGCCATAGGATCGTACCACATCGCGTTCGGGAACCGTTTCTTCGGTGTAGTCGGTTCCTTTGGCGTGTACGTCCGGCCTTAAATCGAGCAGTAGCTCCGTAACGGTTGGTTCGTCGAAGACCGTAACGAGATCAACGGCTTCGAGTGAGGCAATCAGCTCGGCGCGTTCTTGTTCTGGAACCAGCGGGCGGCCCTCGCCCTTCAAAGCCCTGACCTGTTTGTCTGAGTTCACGGCAACCACCAGCACATCGCCCAGTGCGCGGGCGCCTTCGAGATATCGCACGTGACCCGCGTGCAGCACGTCAAAGCAACCGTTTGTCAGGACAACGGTCAACGCCTTCGCCCTGGCAGATATCACCCGCTCGATGATTTCCTCACGGTTTAAGACGACTGAAGTCGCATTGATCGCTTCTGTGTTTCGCGTAGTCATCGTTAGCTTAGTCACGCAAACTGTTAGTGTGCGGTCTTGGGTCAACGGATGGACGCAAACTAACAGTTTGCGTTACATCTCCGCGTGCAGGATCGAGTTTGCCAGTTCCTCGCCGGTAACCGACGCTGTGCCGCGCTTCATCACGACCAGACCGCCGGCGTAGTTCGCCAGCCGCGCCGCGTCGGGAAACGATGAATCGGACGCCAGCGCCAGTGCATACGCCGCCATCACTGTGTCGCCGGCGCCGGTAACGTCCACAGGCTCTTTCGCACCCACTGCGTCTATGTGTGCGGGCGCGGCTCCGTCTTCCAGGAGCAGCATGCCTTCGCCGCCGCGAGTCACCAGCAGTGCGCGATAACCCAATCGTTCCCGCAACTCCTCGCTGGCCAATTCCAAATCATCCGCCTGCGAAAATTCACGGCCCAGGAGCTTCTCCACTTCGTCCTGGTTGGGAGTAGCGGAGGTAAACTCTGCAAAGTTTGACAAACTGAAGCGCGAATCGGCGAGCAATGGAATCTTCCGCGCCGTCGCTGCGTCGCGGGCAAACCGCGCCATCTCGGCGTCGGCCACGCCGTAGCCGTAGTCAGAAATGATTACCGCATCGGCAGACTGTGTTTGTTCGAGGACGTGCTCGCGCAGCCGTTCGCCTAAACCGGCGTCCTGGAGCGGCGCGCTTTCGTAATCAATTCTAATTACTTGTTGGCGCGTCGAATGCAGATGTCCGGCGAGGATGCGGGCCTTCGTGGTCGTTTTCACTTGATCAGAAACGAGCAGACCGCTGCAGTCCACGCCGGCGGTCTCCAGCTTTGCTAACAAGGCGCGTCCGGCCTCGTCTGTCCCGCACACGCTGACTAACGAAACGCTCGCGCCCAGCGAAGCGAGATTAAGCGCGCAGTTTGCCGCGCCGCCGGGAACGGTGTCCGTGTTTTCGTGGTGCAATATCAAAACGGGCGCTTCGCGCGAAACGCGGCTGATCGCTCCAAAGATAAACTGATCGGCAATCGCATCGCCCACGACGAGGATGCGCCGTTGGGGAAAGCGCTTGACGATCCCGACGAGGCGCTCCTGCAAGATTGTTCGATCAATGGTCAAGCTGCATCTCCTGGGAGCGCGGACATCCTGTCCGCATGGGTTTCGTTCGTTCGAAGTATCTCAGTCACAGCTTCCAATAGATTCTCCGCTACCAAGTCCGGCTGCTGGATCCACGACGCTCGTTGATGTTCCCATTCGCCTCTGCCGTAGCCGCTCAAAACAAAAGCAGATTTCACTCCGGCATTCCGGGCAACTTCAATATCGCTGTAACGATCTCCCACCATCCAACTTTCCGCCAGATCAATTTCAAAGTCGCGCCCGGCGCGGGAGATGAGCCCCGGCTTTGGCTTGCGGCAGTCGCAGTCCAAACGATATGGCTCGTCGCCAACTGACGGATGGTGCGCGCAATAGTAGATTGCATCGAGCCTCGCGTCATGGCTCTGTAGTTCTTTAGTCATCGAGTCGTGGACAGTCGCAATCATATCCTCCGAAAAGTATCCGCGGGCTACTCCGGCCTGATTCGTCGTCACGATTGCCAGCCAGCCATTCTCGTTCAAATGCTTGACCGCTTTGGCGGCATAAGGGAACAAACGAAAGCGCGACGGGTGATTGATGTAGCCCACCTCTTCGGAAAGCGTGCCGTCGCGGTCGATGAAAACTGCTCGCTTCATTTTACATGTCCGACAAACTTCAGTTTGTCGTCAAGCTCCGGTGACTTGGTTGACTCGTTAGCGGAGCGTTGGCCGCGAAGAATAGCCGAAGCGCCTTCAAAAACTTCATCCGGACTAATCGCCGTCATGCAACGGTGGTCGATTGGACAATCCCGCAGCATGCACGGCGCACAGTCTGGGGGGTGACGTAGTACTTCTCCCACCGGCGAAAACGGCCGCGTCGTCAAAGGATTTGTCGGCCCAAAGATTACCAGCGTCGGGCGACCCAGCGCGGACGCAACATGCGCCGGGCCGGTATCATTCGTTACCAGAAGATCAACCAAACTCAAAACGGCGACAGCTTCTGCGAGTTCAGTTTTGCCAGTTAACATCAATGCCTGGCCACGCATGAGCCGGTCGACCTCCCGCGAGACATCCAGTTCACCCGGCGAACCAACCAGCAAAACTTCCGCGCCCAGTTCATCAATCAGCCGATCGGCAAGTGTCGCGTAGCGCTCGGCCGGCCAACGCTTGGCGCGACTATTAATCGAACCAGGACAAAGCGCAATCAACGGCTGTTGATGCGCAGTCTCAACCTGAGTGCCGGGCGCGGCATAGCCCCGCAGAAGCTCTTGCGCGGCGAGTCGACGAGCGTCGCTAACTTGCAGGGAGCCATCGGGTGAATCAACCTGAGACTCAGGGGTGACGCTCTCCGAATGCAGCATCGGCGAACGCAACAGCCGCTCAAGCTGATCGACGATTTCGAGATAGTAATAAACCTCGTGTCGCGTGCTGCGCCATTCGGGAAGTTCCTGCGAGTGCGTTAACAGACGCCGCCGTCCATCCGTGCCGTAACCGATTCTCGTCGGAACGCCAGCCAGAAAAGCGACTAACGCGGACTCGAAAGAGTTTGGGAAGAGAACTGCGAGATCGAAATGACCTTTGCGCCACTCCCGAACCTGGCCGATTACCGGAAGTATGCCGGAGTGGACGTGAACCTGGACGTCATCGAGAAAATCCGCCTCGACAAAAAGACCGTCTGTTGGTTTGCGGGTAGCGAGCGTGATATGCGCCTCGGGAAACAGGCCGCGCAGCTTGCGCAACGCGGGAACAGTCATCACCGCGTCGCCGACCCAATTGGTGCCGCGAACG
>JANMVC010000604.1:0-2351 GCA_031392315.1 Pyrinomonadaceae bacterium
CGTGGTTCGACGCGATGCTGCTGGTGGCGGCGGGGGAAAACGAGCAGGCGATCCTCGGCCTCGAGGCCGCCTGGCCGAAGGCAAATTTCAACCTGCGCAGCGACATCCGCGGCGACCTGATGTATGCCCCGTGGCTGGCCGCGATCCGGTCGCCATCGAGGCCGTCGGCGACGGATCGTAAGGCGTCGGCAATCTCTGCCGCATCTACCTGCGAGCGGCGGAAGCGAAGCTCGAGGCTGAATTCTTTTTTCGGTGCGACGTATTTGTAAGTGTAGGGCTTGGCTTCGGGTGCGATGCGTGGGCCCATCTCCTGTCGCCTCACTTCCCTTGCGTCCTCGCGGGTCAGTCCTCGTGAAGTTATTTGTTCCGCCAGCCTTCTCATGCTCTCGTCGTCAGGTTGACGAACAATTTGCAGCAGCACAGACTTCGCGGAGACATTCGCCGCGCGGCACATTTCCCTTACGTCGCTGGGGATGTCAGCGATCGACAGCGCTTCGGTAACGCTGCTGCGGCTCTTGCCAAGTTTGCGTGCGACGTCTTCATGCGTGTAGCCAAATCTTTCGCAAAGGGCCACCAGTCCGTCGGCTTCTTCCCAAACCGTCAGGTCCTTGCGCTGCATATTTTCGATCAGCGCAATCTCCGCCACCGTGTTGTCGTCCACTTCCATCTCAACACACGGCACTTCGCGTAGTCCCGCTGCAGTCGCTGCTCGAAAGCGTCGCTCACCGGCGATGATCATCCAGCGGCCCGTCGTACGCGAGGGCTTAACAAGCAAGGGCTCCAAGACACCCTTGTCGGCAATCGACGAGGTCAATTCGGTCAGATCGCCAAACTCCGTGCGCGGTTGTTCCGGATTCGGATCGATCTTATCGAGCGGAATCATCCGCCCTACTGGCGCCGGCTGATGCTGCGAAAGCTCCTCGACATAGTGGGCGTCGTGGCGCATTTGAAGTCCCGCTGGTAGTCCCCTCTTAGACACGGCTAATTACCTCGTCGCATAAATTTCCATATTCGATTGCCCCCGATGAATTCGGGGCAAAACTAAAAATCGCTTCCTTGTAGGCCGGCGACTCTTCCAGGCGCACGCTCTTGGTGATCACGGTCTTAAAAAGTTTGTCACCGAAGACATTTTTGATCTGGTCAAGCACTTCGCGCGCGAGCGTCGTGCGCTTGTCGTGCAGCGTCACCAGGACTCCCAACAAGGTCAGGTCCGGGTTTGGGCGGGCGCGAACTTTCTCGATCGTTTCGAGCAGATCGTCCGTGCCTTCGAGGGCGAAGTAGGAAGTTTGGATCGGCACCAGGACGTGTGTCGCGGCAACCAACGCGTTTACCGTAATCAAACCAAGCGTAGGCGGCGTGTCGATAATGATGACGTCATACTTTTCGCGAAACGGTTGGAGACGATCCTTAAGCCGAAAGGCCGCATCGAAATCGCCGATCAACTTGGCCTCCAGCTTTGCCATATTGATACGGGCCGGAATCATATCAAGCCCCTCGACCGGCGTGCGGTAGACCGTCTGCTCCGGCGGCGCCGAGCCATCGGTCATGAGTTCATACGCCGACCGCTCAACTGAAAGCGGATCGAGAAATGAAATTGAGCTGTTGGCTTGCGGGTCAAGATCCAGAAGCAGGACACGTTTGCCATGCATGGCGAACGCAGCAGCCAGATTTATGGCGGTAGTGGTCTTACCGACGCCACCCTTTTGATTTGCGATCGCAATTATCATTCGTTGCAGTCGGTACCAGCTGCGGCAGCGGGTGGACCTGGAGCTGAATTAGAGTCGAGTCACCAATTAGACTGGCCCGCTCGCTACCGCAGGCGGCTCTGACAAAATCTACATCGGCAGGTCGCCGGCTTCGCCAATCACATCCGGCCAATCCTCCTCCGCCGTCGAATCTTCCTTGCTCTCTTCGTCCGATGGAACATTGTTTCGAGACGCCTTGATCACTTCGGCGTCGACATAGATCGGACAATCAGCGCGGAGCGCCAGCGCGATCGCATCGGACGGTCTCGAGTCGAGCACCATGCGATTGCCATCGCTCATGCGCATTTCGATCACTGCGAAAAATGTATTGTCACGCAGACTAGTTACCACCACACGATCCACCTGCATGCCGAGTTCGATGATCAGGTTGCGCAGCAGATCGTGTGTCATCGGCCGGGGCGGCGCAATTTTCTCGATTTCCAACGCGATGGCGTTTGCTTCATAAGCGCCCACCCAGATAGGCAGCATCGTGTCGCTGTCAACGTCCTTGAGAATAATGATGGGAGTGCCCGTGTTTGGGTCCATCATCAGCGCCCTGATTTTGACTTCGATCTCCATAACTATCTCAAACTACTGCCGCGTCAC
>JANMVC010000653.1:0-6421 GCA_031392315.1 Pyrinomonadaceae bacterium
AACCCGGTGGTCAGCCCTGTCAGTACTGACGTGCGACCTTCCATCTCCTGAATCTTCTCCAAGAGCGTGCGGGCTACAGGCTCAACGTGAACAAAACCCTGGCGCACGCGTTCGTCGGCCAACTGAAAAATCGCGTGCTCGGCGTGATCGAGAATAATCTCGGGCTCATCTTCCTGTTCGAGCGCTTCCTGCGTGATCTTATTTGCCGTGCGGATCAACTGCCGCAACATCGACTTGCCGCGGACGACTTTGGCGTAGTGGGCAATGTTCGTCGAATGTGGCAGGCCGTAAGTCAGATTAGTGATGAAGCTGATGCCACCCACCGATTCGAGCGCGTTCTCTTTTTTTAGTTCTTCGCCAATCAGAATGGGATCGATTTCGCCGCCGCGCTCAAAGAGCGCAATCATCGCGGTGTAGATACGCCGATGCGACGGCGCGTAGAAGTCCTCCGGACGCAGCAGCTCGATGGCTTGGCTCACGAGAGCATTGTCGAGCAGAATGCCGCCAAGGATGGCGCGCTCGGATTCGGCGCTATGCGGTAATGACCGTTCGAGCGGCTGTTCACGAATGGGATCGGGTGTAGCCATGGAATGGATATTTTTTGAAACTAACAGGACGAAAAAGGAAATCCACGAAGTAACACGAAACTGCACGAAAAGCCCGGTTCGTGACGTTTCGTGAAAGCTCGTGGATCATTGATGGCCGCACGAAAGAAACGACGTTGCAAGTTATCAAACTTGCAACGTCGTTGCCAGGATAACGCCGTGCTCCGCTGTTTTTTATTCCATGTCGGTCGATTCTGCTTCAGGAGCTTCGGCATCCTGTTTGGCGATCTCCGCTTCCTGCTCGGGTGTCATGTGCCCGGCGATAACTTCGCCCTCGGCACTGACTTTGATTTGCAGGTCAACGGTCACTTCTCGATGCAAACGGAGCGGCACCGCCACGTCGCCCAGTTTCTTGATCGGCTCGCGCAGGTGCAACCGATGACGGTCGATTTCATACCCGCGTTCTTTCAAGGCTTCGGCGATATCCATCGAGGTCACTGAACCATAAAGCGCGCCCTGCTCGCCCGATTTGCGTTTAAACTCCAGCACCAGCGCGCGCATTTGTTCGGCCTGGCCCTCGGCGGTGCTGCGCTCGGAGGCTTCCTTCTTCAGAAGCGCCGCGCGCTCCTGTTCAATTTGCTTCACGTTGCTATTCGTAGCTTCGACTGCCAGCTTGCGCGGCAATAAATAATTGCGCGCATAGCCGGCCTTGACCCGCACGATTTCTCCGCGCGCGCCAAGATCGTCGACGTCTTCTCGTAAAAGTATTTTTGTGTGCGCCATGTCGCAGCTCCTCTTCCCTGTTTTCTAGTCGGTCGTGTAAGGCAGCAGGGCGATGTTGCGCGCCCGCTTGATTGCCTCGGCCAGCATTCGCTGATGGATGGCGCAGTTGCCGGTGATCCGGCGGGGAATGATCTTGCCGCGCTCGGGAGTATAGTTTGACAAGAACCTCGCGTCCTTAAAGTCGATCTGATCGGCTTTCTCCATACAGAAACGGCAAACCCGGCGGCGCCGACGGAAGCGGCCTCCGCGGTCCCCGCGGTCCTGCCTGGGACGACCCCGGTCAAAATCGTCATCGCCATTGTAGCGACGCCCACGGTCTTCGTAATTTGATGACATAGTTTCCTCTTCTAAAACTTAATCTGAAATTATTGAGCCTAAGCGGCCTCTTCAGCCGACTCGTCACTATCCGACGCGTCGTCCACATCAGTGGGGCGCTGCTGGTCTTTGCCTCCGGGACGCTTGGCCGCCTTGCGTTCGCGCTTCGCCTTAAACTTCTCGGCGCGGCGGCGATCCTCGTCCACGCGCACTGTGATATAGCGAATGATGCGATCGTTGACGCGCATGCGACGCTCGAGCTCGGCGATTTCCCGACCCGATCCTTCGATCTCCAGCAAAACGAAATGCCCTTCGGTTTTATGCAGGATTTCGTAAGCCAGTTGGCGTTTGCCCATGCTCTCGTGCTTGGTAATAGTGCCGCCCTGGTCGGTGACGATTTGCTTAAAACCATCGCTCAGGCGCGTAACCTCAGCGTCGTCCGCGGTGGGATCGACGATGAAGACCACTTCGTATTGTCTTTTCGTTTCCAAAATCAGTCTCCTTGGTAAAATCGACCGCGGACGGACGACGGTAGACGGGTCAGGAGCAAGTGCTCTCCGTCATCGGTCATCGGTCTCCGGTCAGCCTTACGAGTTGTATTCCGTCATTGCCTTCAGTACGCCATCTCGGAGGATGGCCCGGACCGCTTCGGCGCTTCGATCCAAAATCTTGTTAACCTCAACCCTGCCGCTGCGCGAAAACGAATCCAGCACAAAACTCCTGGTGTCGTTAATCGGGTGCTCCGGCAGTATCCCGATTCGCAACCGCGTAAACTCGTTCGTTCCCAACCTGGCAATGATCGACTTCAAACCGTTATGCCCACCGGCTGAACCTCGTGCTCGAATCCGAATCTTGCCAAACGGCAGCGCCAGGTCGTCTGAAATAACTATCAAGTTCGCGCCCGGAAAAGTTTCTTCCTCGGCCGGCGCCAGTTTGTATTTCGCTACCAAACAGGCAACAGCTTCACCGCTGAGGTTCATGAAGGTCTGCGGCTTGATTAGTCTTACCGCACGGCCTTCAAGTTCACCGCGACCGACGCGTGACTGACAGACGCGCTGGGCCAGGTCGATCCCGCTCGCCGAACTTAACTTATCAATCAACATGAACCCGAGATTATGGCGTGACCACTCGTATTCACTGCCCGGGTTCCCAAGACCAACGATCAAGTGTTGCCGATTGCCAGTTGCCAATTTTCAGGCGGCGTCAATGCCAGGAACGAGCGCCGAAGAATCCTTCGCAAGAAGTAAATCGGCTATCGGACTTTTGGCATTTGGAAATGCCTTACTCCTTCTTGCCCTTGTCGGAATCCGCAGGGGCCTCATCGTCTTTCTTGCCCTTACCAATCACTTCAGGTTCCGGCGCGCCCTCTTCAACCACAACCTCGGCCACCGGCTCTTCCTTCACAATGCCGACAGTGGCAATCACCGTGTCTGGATCGTTAAGGATCTCGATCTTCTCGTCGACCTTGATGTCAGAAATGTGGAGCACGTCGTGCACGCCGAGGTTCGAAACGTCGACGTTGATAACATCGGGAATTTCGCGCGGCTCGCAACGAATTTCCAGTTCACGGATGATCTGTTCAAGCACACCCTGCTCCTCGCGCACGCCCACGGGCTCGCCGGTCAGATGCAAAGGAACGGTAACTTCGATTTTCTGACCTTTGACCAGGCGAGTCAGATCCGCGTGCAGCAGCCGACCGCGCACCGGGTCAACCTGACGAGCGTGAAACATCACTTCGCTCACTCCGCCGCCTTCGATGTCGAGCGTAAAAATTGTGTTACGGCCAGACTCAGAACGAAGAATCGCCGCCAAATCGCGCAGCGGAGCCAACGCCGAGACGCTGCCGCCCTCGCCGCCATAGACGACTACTGGAACCATTCCCGCAACGCGCGCGCGACGTGCATCATTCTTGCCGCGGCCTTCTCTGGGTTTCGCACGGACCGTAATTTCTTTGTGTTCTGCCATGACTGCTCCTCTTTACATGCGTTCAGCGATTAGTTTCCTAGATTTCAAATCTTGAGATCTCAAATTGATTTCGGCCTTACGAGTTCCTCGTCAGGGCGACACCAATCTAAAATCTGAGATTAGAAATCTCAGAAGCTAATCGCTGATGGACTTCTATTCAGCCATCAGTGTTTGCCCTTCGCTAAACGAAGAGCGAGGAAACGCTGGTTTCCTCGTGGATCGACTTGATCGCTTTCGCCAGAAGTGGCGCGATACTAAGTACTTTGATCTTTTTCAACTCGCACGCGTGGTCGCGTAGCGGAATCGTGTTCGTAATAATTATCTGCTCGATTTCAGATTCATCGAGCTGCTGCACTGCTTTTCCCGACAAAACCGCGTGCGTAAAGCAGGCATGAATTCTTTCGGCCCCTGCATTCTTCAACGCTTTGGCCACCTTAGTCAAGGAGCCACCGGTGTCGCACATGTCGTCAACAATCAAACAACTGCGTCCGCGCACGTCGCCGACGACGTTCATCACCTCGGCTACATTGGCCTTTTCGCGACGTTTGTCGCACAGCGCGAGTTCCGCATCCAGCCGTTTAGCGTAGGCGCGCGCGCGTTCGGCGCCGCCCGTATCAGGCGCCACCACCGTCAGATTTGGTAGTGGATTGTCCTGATAGTAACCAATCATCACCGGGGCCGAATAAAGGTGATCTACCGGAATATCAAAGAACCCCTGAATCTGCGCCGCGTGTAGATCGATTGTCAAAAGCCGATCAGCGCCCGCTACCGTAATCAGGTTCGCGACCAGCCTGGCGGATATTGGCACCCGTGGTCGATCCTTCTTATCGGAGCGCCCGTAACCGTAGTATGGAATCACCGCCGTGATGCGTTCCGCTGACGATCGCCGAAACGCGTCGAGCATGATGAGCAATTCCATCAAATGCTCGTCCGTAGGCGGGCAGGTTGGCTGAACAATAAAAACGTCGCCACCGCGTACGTTTTCATCGATCTGAAAATTAAACTCGCCGTCGGAAAAGCGTTCCGTAATAGCGCGTCCCATGTCGCAACCCAGCTGGCGAGCTATCTCTTCCGCCAATTCCTGGTTTGCGTTGCCCGAGAAAACCTTAATGCCGCCATTTGTGCCCATAAATAAAGTGCTGTGTGCTGAGTGCTGAGTACTGAGTGAAGCTGGCTTGGGTTTGCAACTCAGTACTCAGCACTCAGCACTCCTACCAATGGTGGCTGGGGCGGGAGGATTCGAACCTACGAATGCCGGCTTCAAAGGCCGGTGCCTTACCACTTGGCGACGCCCCAGTATCAGTTAAGCTTGCTCAAAAAAGTGAAAGAACTCCGAACCTATCTGCCGATAGTATTCATTTCGCGACAGGGTAACACAGGGGAAGATGCGCCAGCCGCTTTCGGCGCGAATATCTTCCATAGCGCGTTGCTGCGCCTCGCGATTGGCAAAGATACCAAATACACTTGAACCGCTGCCAGCCAATAAAGCGCCGAGAGCTCCAGACTCACGTAGCGTATCTCTTGCTCGTTTAGTCTCAGGCTCAATATCAAAGATCACAGCTTCGAAATCGTTCTGCAAGTCGTCCGTGGACAGGTCGTGTCCAGGCCACAGTTGCGAATTGTCTGGATTTGCGTGCTCATGCGAATTTGAAAGAATAGGTTCACGTTTGGGTGTTGTCAAGGAGGGCAAATTCAGCGCTGCGTACGCTTCCGCGGTTGAGACGGCGGCGTTTGGAGTGACTACGATGAGGTGTTGGGCTGAGCGATCTCGATCATCAGCGAGCGGTGAAACAGTGGCACCCGTTCCGGTTCCCAGCGCCTGACCTCCCATCAGGAAAAACGGAACGTCAGCCCCCAGTCCCGCGGCAATCTCAAGCATGTCAGGCTCGGTTGCAGGGACATTCCACAGATGCGCTAGCGCCAGCAAAGCCACGGCAGCATTCGACGAACCGCCCCCGAGTCCACCTTTGGCGGGAATCCTCTTTACCAATCTGACGCGAGCGCCGGCGCTGACGCGGTAGCGGTCTTTGAGCGCTTTGGCTGCGCGGACGACCAGATTCGTCTCGTCAGTCGGGATGGCTGGATGGTCACAGGCGAGGTGGACAATCCCGTCTTCAGTTAGTTCAAACTCCAGATCATCATGAAGCGAAATCGTTTGGAGTATGGTTCTGACTTCGTGATAACCATCGTCGCGCCGGCCCAGCACACGCACGCTCCAATTGACTTTGGCGAATGATGGAAGTTTTAGCGCGTGCGAATTCACGTGGGTAGCGGCTGCGAAAGAGTCGCTAGCCGCCGCCGAAACAGCGCGCGGATTCGGAGACTAGCGGTTAATGAAAACTTGCGTTAGGTAAACACTGCCGTCGGCGGAAACAAAGCTGCCGATCGCGGATACCTGAAAGCCGACGTAAAGAATATTCGCGCGGTGCCCGGACGAAATCATCCACCTCTCCACCGCAAACGCGCCGGGATCTTGGTAGCCTTTATTATACGCGATGTTCTCGGCGATAACGCGAAAGTGACGAATCCCCAACGAGCGAGCACGATCCTTGAGCTGCAAACCTTCCGGAGTGTCGTGAGCGAAGAAGTTCATCCGTGCCATGCTTTCGGAGTGGACTCGTGCCATGCGACACAGATCCGCATCCCAAACGAGCTGAGTCAAACCCGCCTTCACGCGTTCCTCGTTACTTCTTTCAAACGCCCGGCGTTCGATTGCTGTGGCGTCGTCAAATGTAGGAGTGACAGTCGCCGCAAGGACATCGACCGCTGAAGTATGGTCGAGTTTGGGAGCGGCGCCGGGTGTCGAGTGTGGA